>NZ_JBISDI010000004.1:0-143011 GCF_051162045.1 Anaerozeibacter quisquiliarum | reverse complement strand
GAAACGTGAGTTGATCTTCCCGGAACAACCGGACGAACAATCCGCGCGCCCGATGGGCGCGTTCATGATTCAAATCAACGGTTGCCCGGTCCCATGAGGTCATGCTCGAATCCGGCAGGGGTGCGGTAATTGAGCGGTATTTGACTCCTTCGCGCATTCTTCACTCGTGCGCAAGTCGTGGTGTGGACGCGGCTCTAATTCCAGAAAATAAGTGAATAAACCGGCGAAAACCGCTTGACTTCTTGGTATGAGTCGCTTATAATGCACACGAAGAGTTACTTACACACTGATAGAAAGAAAAGTCCGAGGATAGCATTCCGGAATTTAGCCGGCGTCACACCGGTTAAAATATAAAGTGGGAGGCATCCATATGAGGAAGGTATTGGTTCTGGCTTTTGCGTTCGTACTTCTGTTGTCTTGTCTGGCAGCAGCCCCTACAATGGCGGAGGAGAAAACCCTCAAGTTCGGCTACCTGGTGAATGACATGTCGCACGAGTGGTACCAGAACATTGTTAAGGGCGCTACTGCCCGCGCGGGGGAACTCGGCGCCGAACTCAAGGTCTCCGACGCCGCCATGGACGTTAGCAAGCAGGTTTCGCAAGCCGAGAACATGATTACCGACGGCGTGGACGTTCTCATCATTACGCCGATTGATGCCAAGGCGTTGGCAAATGTGGTTGCCGAGGCTACAGCCGCAGGCATTCCGGTGATTTCGGAATCCAACGTAATCGAAGGCGCCCTAACCTATGTGGGCATCGACAACATTTCCGGCGCGAAGAATGCGGGCCTGTGGTTTGCAAATTATGCTAAGGCCAACAACATCGATCCTAAGATATTGATTGTGGGCCAGCCCGCCTACGCCGACTGCCGTATGCGCGTGGAAGGCTTTAAGGCCGGCCTGGACGAAGCGGGTATCTCCTACGAGATCAAGCAGGAAGTGGATGGCGGCGGTTCCAAGGAAACGAGTCTGAAGGTCTCCCAGGACGCGATCACCGCCAACCCCGATATCAACGTGGTTTTCGGCATCAACGACAACTCCGCCACCGGCGGCATGGCCGCCTATAAGGAAGCCGGATTGGATGAATCCGCGCTGACGGTCATCGGTTTTGGATTCGAGGGCGTAGTTGGCCGCGAGGCGTTGCTGGGGAACACCCCCTACAAGGCTGCCGTTGCGATGTTCCCGGATTATATGGGCGTCAGCTTGATTGACGCGGCGTTCAAGGCTGCCAAAGGTGAAGAATTACCCGAGAACTACGAAAGCGGTACGGTCGTCATCACCATCGACAATTTCTCGGATTTTTACACCAAGGATGGAGACTCCTACAAGACCAGCTTTGAGGCAATTCGCGCCCTCACGAGCAAGTAGCCTTGCCCCGAATATCGAATTCGTAGTGGCAACGACTGAGCTGATGGTGCAGCACCATCGGCTCAGTCGTTAAGAAGGAGCATTTAGACATGAACACACCGCAGAAGCATAGGGTTCGCGCCGCAGTAAACCACATAAAGCAATCCGATATTCTTGTGCTGGCCGTCGCGCTGATCTTATTGTGCGCAATCACTTATATCCTGAAGCCGGTATTCTTGTCCGAACGCAATATCATGAATACGCTGCGCCAGGTGTCTCTGACGGCAATCTGCGGCTTTGGGTTGACGCTGATTATCCTCGTGGGGGAGATTGACCTGTCCGTGGGTTCACAGCAAGCGGTGGCGGGTATTCTGTCCATTATTGTGTTCAATGCCACGGCCAGCGTGCCCCTCGCGGTACTTGCCGCGCTTGGAGGCGGCATCGTAGTGGGAACCATCAACGGGTTGATTGTGACGAAGTTCAAAATCAACTCAATGATCGTCACGCTCGGCACCATGGCTATCTGGCGCGGAGCGTCGATGGTTTATACCAATGCGGTGTCCATCCAGGCCGTTAATCCTGCGTTTTACGATCTGGGCACGGGGTACATCGGGCCGGTGCCCAATGCCGTTATCATCGCCCTTGTGATCTTCATCGCAATCTATTTCGTGCTCAACTATACCACCTTTGGCCGTTATATCTACGCCATTGGCGGCAACCAGGAGGCCGCGCGCTTTGCGGGCCTGCCGGTGGATTGCATCAAGATGGCGGTGTATGTCATTGGAAGCATGCTCACGATGCTCGCGGGTGTCTTGCTGGCCTCGCGCATGGCGTCCGCCCAACCTACCGCAGGCACGGGTTTTGAAATGATCGTAATCGCTTCCGTGATTCTGGGCGGCGTGTCGCTTTCCGGAGGCGCGGGTACCATCGTGGGGGCGCTGATCGGCATGCTGATCCTCGGTGTATTGCAAAATGCGTTGACGCTGATGGATGTAAACTCCTTCTGGCAGGACATCACCCGTGGCGTGGTCATCATACTGGCCGTCGCGCTGGACAGTACGCGTAAAAACAGCATTGCCAGGGAATTGATCCGCATCCAGAAGCAGCAGAAGGAAGGGATTTGATGAAAACCGGCATCCCCGTGCTTGAGGTTCGCAACATCCACAAGTTCTTTCCGGGCGTACACGCGTTAAAAGGCGTGCATTTTGACCTGTATCCGGGAGAAGTGCATGCGTTGGTGGGTGAGAACGGCGCTGGCAAGTCCACACTCATCAAGGTGCTTTCAGGCGTTTACCGGTGCGACGAAGGGGAATATCGCATTGAAGGGGCGCCGGCTGACATCTGCCAACCGCTGGACGCGATCCAGAAAGGCATCAGCGTCATCTACCAAGAGCTCAATTCAGTGTATACTTTGTCTGCGGCGGAGAACATCTTTTTCGGAAGGCTGCCGGCAAAGCACGGATGCGTACAGTGGAAGCAGCTCTACGCCGATACACAGCGCTGCTTGGAGCAGGTAGGACTTAACATCAAACCCCAGGCCAGGCTTCAACATCTGAATGTCGCTCAGCAGCAACTGGTGGAAATCGCCAAGGCAATCTCGCTTAATGCCAAAATCATTATTATGGATGAGCCGACCAGCGCCCTAAGCCCCATGGAGATCCAGTATCTCTTCAAGGTGATCCGCAGTCTGCGGGACGCGGGAGTGGCCGTGCTGTACATATCCCATAAGCTGGATGAGATCTTTGCGCTTTCTGATCGGATTACCGTGTTCCGCGATGGCGCTGTGGTGGATACCGCGTATGCGAATGACCTGACGCCCGATCAACTGATTGGTATGATGGTGGGCCGCAAGATGACGGATATGTTCCCGCCCAAGGATCGGCACGCAGGCGATGTGACGCTGGAAGTGCGCGGCTTGACCAGCGAAAAGGTGGATGATCTGAATTTTACGGTACGAAAGGGAGAGATTGTCGGGTTCTCCGGGTTGATGGGTGCGGGGCGGACGGAGATGACACGGGCGCTGTTTGGCATCGACGAGCGCTTGGCGGGTGATATTCTACTAGACGGTCAACCGCTGGCCAAGAACGACCCGGCGGGCGCGCGAAAGGCCGGCATCGGCCTCGTCACCGAAAACCGGAAGGAGCAGGGGGTTTTCCCCAACCTCTCGGTGGCCAAGAACTCGGTCATTGCGACTCTCGATCAACTCGCCAGAGGTTATGTGATCGACTCCGCGCGTGAGATGCGGGCGACTCAACACATGGTTGAGGCGATCTCCATCAAGACGCCCAGCCTCAACCAGCTAATTACCAAGTTGTCAGGCGGCAATCAGCAAAAGGTGCTGCTGGCGCGGTGGCTACTGAAGCAAAATCTAAAGCTGATGATTATCGACGAACCCACACGAGGGATTGATGTTGGCGCGAAGGCAGAGATCTACAGCCTGATGAATGCCCTGGCCAAACAGGGTATGTCGATTTTGATCGTTTCCTCGGAGCTGCCGGAAATTCTCGGCATGTGCGACCGGATATACGTGATGAAAAACGGCCGCATTACCGGAGAGTTCACAGCCGAGGACGCGGATGAAAAATCGTTGCTCGCGAAGGCGATCACTTGAGCGGGGGAGGAGCATGTCACAAGATAACTTGGGATTGATCGCGGATATCCAGCGGTATTCATTGCACGATGGCCCCGGCATACGCACATCGGTCTTTATGAAGGGCTGCAATCTGCACTGCCCCTGGTGTCACAACCCCGAAACCATTTCCTGTGAGGTGGAGGAACTGGTGGAGCCGGACAAATGTATTCACTGCGGCGAGTGCGCGCACGGGTGCTACGCCGGGGCGCGCCGCACGGTCGGGCAATGGATGTCCTCGCAGGAGGTCCTTGAACAGGTGCTGCTCGACCGGGCATATTACGCGCGGGAAGGCGGACTGACCGTGACCGGAGGGGAACCCCTGCTACAAGCCCGGTTTGTGGAGGAACTGCTCGTGCTGGCTCGGAAGGAAGGCGTTCACTGCGCGATGGAGAGCAATCTGCTCGCGCCTTGGGAGACCCTTCAAGCGCTGTTACCCAGGCTGGACCTGCTCATGTGCGACCTGAAGCTTTGGGACGGCGAGGCCCACCGCCGATGGACCGGCGCGGGGAACGAGATAATCCTAAGCAACATGCGCGCGGCGGACCGGGAGGGCGTGCCGATGATGGTGCGCGTTCCCGTGGTATGCGGCGTGAATGACGGCGAGGAAAACATCCGCAATACCGCAAAATTCCTGTCGGATTTTGACAACCTGATCTGTCTGGACCTTCTGCCTTACCACGCGCTGGGGCTTTCCAAACATTTGGCGTCGGGCAGGAAACAGCCGGTCTTCTCCAGGCCCTCTGCCCAGGCGCTTAAGCGATTGGCGGATGCGGCCGGTTCGTATCGGATTCAAGTACGCGTCGCGGGTGTGAGCGCACAAAGCGGACAATAGGAGATAATGCCATGAGTATTGTAAAAATCGATTATGCGAAACGATATCAGCTGCTGAGAGAGAAAAAGCTCAAGCACACGCAGGAGAAATTTGCGCAGCAGGGCTATATGGACGCGGATGATTACGGCACCGTACCCTTGCCGGAGGGGTATTCCTTCACGCCGATACCGGCCAACGGCGATTTCCTCGGCTACGAGGGATGGGCCGCGAATTTTAAGGCATTCCTCGAGAACCATCCGATCTATGTGGATAAGCTGGAGATGCTCTGCGGACGCTGGCGGGACAAATTGACCACCTACCGCAAGGCAGATCCCATGTTGCCGCTGGATCAGCGCTACTTTCCGGCCGACCGGTTTAACTTCGAAATCTACCAGCCGGCCATTTCTCTCTACGGATTGGATACGGGCATTGGCACGGATGCGCACTTTGCGTCGGACTACCGGATTGGGTTGGAATTGGGATTCGGAGGATTTTTGGATAAGATTCGGCATTTCCGCTCTGTGAACGTGGGCGACCCTGAAAAAGAGGCGTTTTATGACGCCGAAGAGACCACGGTGCTCGCGATTCAGGCGTGGATACGGCTCCACATTGACAGGATCAAGGAAATGATTGCCGAGGAAACGGAGCCGGAATATCTGCACACGCTGAAAAAGATGCTGGATGCCAACGAAAATGTCATCAATAGGCCCCCCTCCTCGTTTCTGGAGGCCTGTCAATATATAGCTTGGTACGCCACGGTTTCGCGCATGTACAACCGCGACGGGGCCGGCTGCAAGCTCGATCAGATGCTTTTGCCTTACTATCGAAAGGACCTGGCCGCCGGGAAAACAGACGTGGATGAGGCCCGGTTTATACTGGCCGATCTGCTGCTGATTGACACACACTACTATCAGCTTTCCGGCTGTGACGAAGATGGGCAGGACATGACCAACGAGCTGTCCTATCTGATTCTGGAAGCCGCGCATCAGATGAATCTTTCGGCCAATCTTACGGTGCAATATCACGAAAACATAGATCCGGAGTTTTTCAGGACTGCGGTTGCGTACAACTTCGAGGATCGAAACGGTTGGCCACGCTTTTCGGGCTACAAGGGCATGATGAACTACCAGCGAAACCGCGGCGTAGACAGACAAACCGCTATTGACCGCATCGCTGTCGGCTGCGGATGGAGCGCCGTACCCGGACGGGAACTGCCGTTGAATGACCTGGTCAAGGTCAACTGTGCGCGTGTTTTTGAAGTGGCTTATGTCGAAATGATGCAAAATTGGCTGGAAGCGCCGAAGGACCAGTACCACGGGTTGTACAGGCCCTCGCTGGAGCGGCTGCGCACGGGATTTCTCATGCACCTGCGGCGCGCGGTGAACGCTCTTTCCAAGTGCATGGTGTTTCATATCGAGCATATGCACCGGGTGGAACCGGAACTGGTCATGAACCTGCAAATGCTCAACACCATTGAGTCGGGCAAAAACATTTCACAGGTGGCCGAGCTCTATACGCTCTGCGTGGATGGTGTGGGCTTGGGTACGATTGCTGACTCCTTCGCCGCGATTGAGCAGCGCGTGGTACGGGAACAGAAACTCACTTGGGAGGAACTTTATCAGGCGACTCGCGGTAACTTTGCCGATAAAGAGCGGACGCGGCTGATGCTGCAATCCTCTGAGCGGTATTGCGCCGGGAACGCGCTGGGCGATCGTTGGGCTAGGCGGATCACGAACGATTTCGTCGAAGTGGTTCGCGCTCAGGAGATGCCGCAAAACTACCAACTGGTGCCGGGCTGGTTTTCCTGGAGCAAGACCATTCACTTCGGCGCGCAAGTCGGCGCTACCCCGAATGGCCGCAAAGCCTATGAACCGCTAACGCACGGCGCGAATCCGACTCCGGGCTTCCGTAAAGACGCCGCGCCGACAGCCATGTCCAACGGGATCGCGCTGGTGCAACCCAACTATGGCAACACCGCGCCGCTCCAGATCGAGTTTGATCCGGGGCTCAGCCGGGAAGAAGGCGGCATTGAGCGCGTGATGCAGTTAATCAAAACCCATTTGGACATGGGCGGCACATTAATCAATATCAACGTTCTGGACAAAGACGTACTGATGGCAGCTCACGCCGACCCGCAATCCCACCCAGACCTCGTCGTGCGCGTTACGGGCTTTACTGCCTACTTCTGTACGCTATCGCCTGAGTTCCGTCAACTTGTGGTGGATCGTTTCTTGGAAAGCGTATAAGCGGGTCTCGCCTTATGCTGATCTCAACCATTCCCGCGCGTCGGGATTTTGAAACGATGGAATCTGCGGGATTGCCCAAACGGGCGCAGGGCGGCGCGATGCTGGAGGGATCCATCGAGGATGCGGGAACGGTTGAGATTGGGATTAAAGCGAAGAAAACACTCTGTTCATCGCAAGCGCGATGGCGCCGATTAAAAGATCATCCTCGCCGAGGTTGCTGGTAACGATATCCACGCGCTCGGCTCTGTGCAAGAATACTGCGGACTGTGCGGTTCGCTGAGCCGATTGCACATAACATGCGCAGTTGGAGAGTTCGCCTCCGATAATAATCATCCGCGGGTTAAGCAGATTAATCAGGTTGGCAAGTCCTACCCCCAGATACTCTCCCGCTTGGGAGAAAACCGCCTCAACCATAGGGTTCTTTTGATTCAGCTCTTCCAGTGCGTCGGAAAATTGAAGCATCGAAGGGATGCTGACGTTATTGACGGAGCATTTCCGTGATTTCATTTCCTCCTTGATCCGATTGAGGATGGCTATCGAGGAAGCGTACATCTCCACGCAGCCGCGCCGTCCGCAATAGCATTCTTGCCCATCGCGCTCAATGACCATATGGCCGAATTCACCCGCCACCCCGGTGGAGCCCATGTACAGCTTGCCATCGGCTACAACGCTGGCGCCGATGCCGAAATCGGCGTAAATAAAGATGAAATCTTGTATATTTTGCCCAACGCCAAAACGCAATTCCGCAAGGGCTCCGAGCTTTGGGATGTTTTCACATTCCGCAGGGAATGGCAGCATGCCCGGCTGTTGCCAGGCGTCGATGTCAAAATTGGCCCACTTGGCAAAGGGGTAAAGGTTTACCCTGTCGTTATGCCTGAAATTGAAACCGGGCGTGCCTATGCCGATGCAGCAAACCTTCTCTCGCGGCACCCCTGCCTGCAAAATGACCGATTCGACGCCGGCAGTAACCTGGTCGAGGATATTGGCACGCATATTGGTGTAGTTGAAAATGCACTCGTAACGCGCGATGATATTCCCCACGGCGCTGGCCAAGACGACCTTAAGCTTTCTCTGGATGCACGCGCCGATGTAATAGACGTGATCCTCGTTCATCTCCAGCATGGTCGGCTTGCGCCCCCCGGAAGAGTGACCCTGCCCGACCTCGATGACCGAACCTTCTTCGATGAGCGTATCGACGATGCGCATAACTGTCGGAAGGGCCAGACCGAGTTTCTTGGCAAGGCCGGAGCGGGAGATACGGCGCGATTCCATGATTGCGCCCTTAATGAGCGCAACGTTCATCTTTCGAATCAATTCGGAGTTTCCCTTAACGGCGTTTCTTATGCGCATCATTCACTCGCCATTCTTTCTAATTAACAGTTAGCAACAGAGCAATTATACCGCATTTTTGGGTCTTGCGCAACCTCGCCCTGTGCGGACACGGATTGCCCGGTTGCCTTGGGGACAAATCCTTTGACGCGGTCCGGGGATTGAGTTATACTAAGCCGAGGGAAGGCCGCTCGCGGGGCAGCCGGCCCGTGAACATGCCCTCGCTCCTCATGAAACCGATGCCGGAAAAGCATCTGCGTAAAACAATAGCCCGTTATGTAATTGCAGGCGGAAGGGATCGCGAAGGATGGAGCATGTGTCGGCAGGGAAACGATTCGGCCGAAATTCGAGGAGGGCACGTTCATGCGATGCCTTAACGCTCCTTGGGAACGGCCTTGACGCGCCATGAAGCTGTATGCGCTAAATGTGCGGTGGCTGTATGAGGAGCGCGTCTTTTTTCGCCTCCTTGCCTTTTTGGGCGACGACCGGCGCCGGAAAGCACTGCTCTACCGCTTTGCCAAAGACAGGGCGCTCTCGCTGGGCGCGGGGTTGATTTTGAACCTTGCGCTTATTCGTGAAGAGCCGGAATTGCCGTGGCCGCCACGAATCCGTTTGGGAGGGTATGGCAAACCCTTCCTCGCGGATAAAGGAGCGCCTTCATTTAACCTTTCGCATTCAGGCGAATACGCGGTCTGCGCAATCGGCCGAGAAGGCGTTGGCGTGGACATCGAGCAGATCGGCATTGCGGATCCGGGCGTCGCACGGCGGTGTTTCGTTGAACGGGAGCTTCTGCGCGTCATGCCGGATGGGATTCATGTGGACGCGGAGGAGTTCTGCCGCCTTTGGACGCTGAAGGAGAGCTTCATCAAGCGAATCGGAACGGGGCTCTCGTCGGATCCGCTGCGATTCGAGATACTCGGCAAGGCGGACATGCGCGTTCGGCAGGATTACGACGCGCAATCATACCGCTGTAGGCTTTACGAGGAGGTTCCGGGGTACAAGCTCGCCCTGTGTATAACGAGCGATGGTTTCCCCGATCGGGTAGAAATCATTGAGAAAGAAGAATTGCTTAGCGCCATTGAAGGGATGAGCGCGCGCCGGCCTTCGCGGTCGCCGTCGGGAAACCCCTTCTACATGAAGCGCGGCGCCGCTCAGACGGCGCCGGCCCTCCCGGAAGAAACACCGTGAAGTGACTACGGTTTGCCGGAACCATCGAGCGACTTGACCAGTACCAGCACATTTTGGCCGTTCTCGTAGCGATAGCGCATCTCGTCGACGCTCTTTTTCGCCAAGTAGATGCCAAGGCCGCCGATCTCCCTGTCCCCGGCGCCAAGCGTCACATCCGGGTCCGGCGTTTCCAGCGGGTTGTATGGCGCGCCGCCATCGCAAAAGACGAGCGTCGCCACCGGCGGATCGCCCGAGATGGTCAAGGATATGTCGATTTTGCCTTCGCCGGGCGCGTAGGCGTAGCGGGCGATGTTGACAAACACCTCTTCCGCCGCGAGGGAAAGCCGCGCGCACGCCTTTTCCGGACAACGGCTTGAGAGCTCGCCCTCTACGAACGCCAGAACATTCGCCAGTTGATCGACCCTTGCCGCGACGGTCAATTTTCTCACGTCGTTCCTCCCTTCTGGTTGACGCGCAGGATCAGCATCGTAATGTCGTCGGATTGCGCGGCGCCGCTTGCGAAGGCATCGATGTCCGCCTTTACCGCGTTTAAAAGCGCTTTGAGATCGGCCGCATCGTTCTGCTCGAGCGTCTTTTGAAGGCGCGCCTCGCCGTAAAGCTGTTCTTCGGGATTAAACGCCTCCGTGACGCCGTCGGTATACATGTAAAGCATATCGCCGGGCAGAAGCGTTGTTTCAGACGATCGGTAACAAGTCCCTTCCATGCCCGCCAGCACAAAGCCCGGGCGGATTTTCAGAAATTCGAAGCGCGCGCCGCTGCGCCGGATGAGCGGCGCGTTGTGTCCGGCGTTCGCGCAGATCAACCGGCCGGAGGAGATCTCCAGCATGCCGACCCACGCCGTCACGAACATGCCGGTTTCGTTGCGCTCACAAAGCCGGGCGTTGGCCTCGTCCAACACTTGCGCGGGCGTCATGCCGGTCTGCGCCAGCGTCTGGATCAGCGTCTTTGTGGTCATCATGAACAGCGCGGCGGGGATGCCCTTGCCCGACACATCCGCAATGACCACCATGAGATGATCCTCGTCCACCATAAAGAAGTCGTAGAAATCTCCGCCGACCTCCTTTGCCGGAATCATCATTGCATAGAGATCAAATTCCGGGCGGTCGGGAAAAGGCGGAAAGATGCACGGGAGCATGTTCGCCTGGATTCTGTGGGCGACGTTGAGCTCCGCGCCGATGCGCTCCTTTTCCGCGGTCGCCCGGGTGAGGTTCTCAATATACACCCGCAGCGAGACGGTCATGCGTTCAAAACTTTCCCCGAGCAGCTCGATTTCATCCCCGGTGTGAATGCCGCAGCGGTAATCCAGATTGCCCTCGCCAATGCCCCGCACATCCTGCGCGAGCGTCAGAATGGGCCGGGAGACGCGATCGCAGACATTTCGAACGATGAAAACGAAGGTCGCCGTCAGGAAGAGGAACA
Source organism: Anaerozeibacter quisquiliarum (assembly GCF_051162045.1). Classification (NCBI taxonomy): domain Bacteria; kingdom Bacillati; phylum Bacillota; class Clostridia; order Eubacteriales; family Anaerozeibacteraceae; genus Anaerozeibacter; species Anaerozeibacter quisquiliarum. The sequence continues at coordinate 132,041 of NZ_JBISDI010000004.1, read as the reverse complement.
GCCCGAGCATGATTAGATTGAGCCGCCGGATGATGTCGTCCATGTCTTTCAGCGCCTGCGTACTGATCGACCGAATCGCCTGATCCGCCGCTTCTGCGGGCTTGAGCATTTCATCCACGGGCATTACGACCGTCAGCTTCCAACCGACGACGGGGATCGGCGCGTACAGGATGTACATATCCTGCGCACCGATCCTGCTCTCCACAAAGCCGCTCGCGTTGGACTTCATCGATTGCAACACAGCTTGCGCCCCGGTTCCGAGGAAGGCGTCGCCTTTGCGGTTCTCCTCGCTCAGGCCTCGCGCCGAGATCACATCGCCGTCCCCGTCAAGCAGCATCGCGTAGCCGCCCGCGCCGTAGCGGGTGTTCAGGATTTCATTGTTGATGTTCTCAATCAGCAGGTCCATGCCAAGCACGCCATTGAACTGCCCATCCACCAGAATCGGCTGGGCCAGCGTGACCGTGAGTCCGCGGCCGAAGCTGTCGGCGTAGGTCTTGGAGATGTACGGCTTCCGGGTCGCCTTGACCGACGCATACCACGCGAGGGCCCGGCAGTCAAACGCGCCGATGCCCGCCTTCAATGCGGCGTTGCGGTCGTAGCCGATGTTGGCGCCGGATTCGTGGGCGGTGTAAATGCTTGAAATCTCCGGCATGTTCGCATAGACCGCGGAAAACAGGCCTTCGAGGTTTCCCAGCAGCGCGTTTTCCGCCTGCGCCTCAGGCCCCTGCATGTCGGGCGTCGCGGGCAGGTAGTGCAGCGTTGCGTCGTTCGCCTTGCCCGCCCGGACGAGATCATCCGGCGTGGGAACGCGCAGCGCCCGGAAGCGGTCGGCGTGCTCGTAGAGATGGGCGACATAGGCAGCCATTTCCGCCGATGTTCGTACGAAGGAGTCCAGTGTCTGGTTGATGGTCAGCGCCTTTTCGGTCACAAAGCTGCCCGCCGCGTCCAGTGTCTGGCTCACCATCATCACTCGGCTGCTCTGCGAGGCGTGATCGCCCAGCCGTTTTGCGCTCTCCCGGGCGGTGTCGCGAAGGAAGCGCATGCCGGCAAAGGCGAAGGCGCTGCCGAATACCAGCAGGACGGATAGCAGCAGCAGGAAGGTTCGAAGCAGCTTCGTGCGGATTGAATGCTTCATGCGTATTCCCCCATGGACAGCCTCGCGGCCGAAAGCGCCTCCCGGGTCGTCGCCAGGGAGGATTGGAGGTCCCAGCGGACGATCCGCATCGATACCACCGCGTCAAATCCATCGGCATGTACGACGCATGGCAGGAACTCGCCTTCCAACCGGCATCCTGTGCGCGACAGCATCCTGTAAGACGCGCCGTTGAAAAGCCCCACCGCGCGCTCGCCCGAGTCGTCCCGCACGGCGCGGACATGGTAGACCTCGCCGTAGCTCCGAAGGCAACCGCGCGCGTGAAAAAAGCGCATGGCGCAGGCAAGGAGCGCCTCCGGAAGCATCCGGCCCCGCGCACCCGGCGCGACGAGGATTTCCTTGCTGAAGTAGTGCGTGCCGTCCGCGAAGCCTTGAGCGATGCGCTCGGGCAGATCCTCGCAGCCGGGGTATGGCAGGATGCGCGATGGATCGCCGTATTTTTCGTCGGTCAGCCCGCACCACAAGGCGCCCACCGGGCGGCGTTCTTCACGGGCGACCCAGACAAGCTCCGATGAATCCGCCAGCAGGCGGGCAAGGCTATCGGCATCCTGAATTCGAAACATGCCGCCCGTTCGCTCAAAATTCCGGGATGCCGCGGGATCCAGGACCCGGCGGGATGCGTCGCGCCGTATCCACACCCTGCGGTACAGGGATGCCAGCGGCTCAATGTCGGCTTCCGACATCGGCGAGATGACCAGCCGGCATCCATCCGCCCCGGTCAACGCTACGGGTTCGTCAAATTGTCTCACCGGGCTTGCCTCCAGATACAATCTGCGGATGCCTATTCAATGGTCAGGATGTCCGCAAAGCCGGTCATTTCAAATACGTCCATGACGGGCTCGCAGACATTGACGACGCGCATGGCGCCCTGCTTCATCATCCGCTTCTGCGCGGCCAGCAGCACACGCAGCCCCGCGGAGGAGATGTAGGCGAGGTCCTTCAGATCGAGCGTCAGGCTTGTTACCCCGTCCAGCGAATTCAGTTCGGCTTCCAGTTGCGGCGCGGTGGCGGCGTCGATCCTGCCGGCGATTGACAGCGTGCGCTCGTTTCCGCTGTCGGCTCTGGTAATGGTCATGGCTTTTCCTCCTCAAGTGTTCTGGGTCGTCTGCGAAACCGGGCGTCGGGCCTTTAGCCATCCGTCAGGCGCAGTGTGTTGCGCATCTTCCCCGTCTTGCCCAGGATGGGCTTTTCGGGGCTGCACACAATGGTCAGGCCGCCGAGCCCCTCGAGGGCGAGCTTCTCCGTCGTGGCCAAGAGCAGCGCGCGGCGCAACTCGGCGTGGCCCGAGCCGTCCTCGGGCGTGCAGCGCATCTCGAGTTCTCTGGGCTTTCGCTGGATGAACTGCACCTGACCGCAGTTGGGCACATGCATGGAAATCGTGATGAACAGCGACGAGGGAAGCGCCACCCACTGGCCCTCGTCGTCCCGGAAGGACAGGATGTCCTCCTTTCGTCCCTCGATCTCTATGGTGGGGAAGGGCGAGCCGCAGGCGCAGGGCGCGTCGCCGAGCACGATCTGATCTGACACGTAATAGCGGATGACGGGCTGGACGAGGTTGGCGAGGTTGGTCATCAAAAGGCCGCTGCTCTCCATGCCGGGCGGCACCGGGCGCATGTCCTGATCGACCGGTTCCACGATGACCCAGTCCGTGTTCACGTGCATGTGATTCTCGCTGCACAGCATGGCCACCTCTCCGCCTTCGGTGGAACAGTAGTTGTTGAGAACCGGGCAGCCGAAGCTCTCCTCAATGTAATGGATGTCTTCGCGCGACAGGTGTTCGGCACTGCAGGCGATCAGGCCGGGCGATATGGTCAGCTTGCCGCTTCGCTTGCGGGAAGCCAGCAAGCGGATGTTGCTGGGATATCCGGAGAGGAACGCGGGCTGAAAATCGTTGAGGCGCGCGACCATTTCGTCGGTGCTCATGTCCACAAACAGAGGGATAATATCCCCGCCGCGCCCCGCGTCCTCATAGGCCTTTTTTGTCCTGAGGTAGGACAAGTAGGTGGAATGGTAGCCCCCGCCCGCCAAAACCCCCGCCATGCGCGGAAAGGGCGTCATGGGCACCGAGCTGTTCCTGGCTTTGCCGCCACCGATCAGCCGCTGCGAGAGCAGGGCGCTGTGGATCAGGTTGTGGCGGTCGTCCCGCACCATGCGCAGAGGAATGCCCGTAGTGCCCGAGGTGGTGAGCACCCGATAGCGGCCCAGAAAGGGTTGGCTGACGGAGGACTCGTCCAGGTTGGCGAGGTAATCGTCCAGCTTCCCGGCGGTGATCTCCGGATCACACACCCAGCTGTCCAGCCGCGGCATGGCCTCCTGCCGCAGCATGACGGGGATATCCTCCAGGTCCGGGCAGACGGGGATATCCCGGTATTTCTCCCTTAGATAGGGGGAGTGCTGCCGGGCGTAGTCCACGAGGATCAGAAGGCGCTCCTTTTGAAGGGCGTTCAGTCCGCAGGGGGGCATCGTCCCGGCCTGGCGCACCAGCGCGTCGGCCAGGGAGGGGGTCATCAGCGGTGTCTCAAGCATGGGATCCTCCTATCCGCGTACAGATTTTGACAGGCTCGGGCGCTCGAAGAACCCCAGCGTAATCATGTCTCTCAGGAACTTGCGCAGGTACTCGTTGCCGGTGATGGGCCAGCGCCAGCCCATGCGCAAGAGCACCTGGGTGGTGTAGCGGTTGTCGAGGGGCACGCTTGATACGCACTGCCCCTTGGCGATGCCCTGGTAGGCGACAAGGCTGGTCAGGTATTCGGCGCGGTCAGGGTCGTTCAGCGCCTCGGTGAGCGCTTTCTGGAAAACATCGTCCTCCACCAGCTCGACGGGGATGCCCTCTTCCCGCATAATCATGATGATGTCCCCCAGAAAGATGGAATGGTCGTTGTAGGGTTGGAACACCCGGCATTCGCGGGGCGTTCGGGCGAGGAGCAGCACGGCCTCGGCGGTAGAGTCGATGGGGGCCATCGCGGTTGGGGACAGGTACGCGGAATAGGGGAAGCAGCCGATGACGCTGTAGGCCCGAAGCCGCCCCAGGAAGCTGTTCGCCGCCGCGTTCATCTGGAACTCACCATCGGAATTTCTGGCCATGAGGTTGCCCACGCGCATGATCTTGCCATCCAGGCCCCGGGTGGCGCAGGCCTCGAGCAGCGCGCGTTCGGCCAGGAACTTGCTGTAGACGTATTGGTTTTCCATGTTCTGACCAAGGTACAGGCGCTGTTCCGTAAGCTTTTCCTCCGGCCCCGGCCGCCCGTCCACCGAAAAGCCCGACACGCTGGCGGTGGAAATCTGGATGAGCCGCGCGCCGGTCGCCAGGCACAGATCGATCAGACGCTCCACGCCGACGGTATTCGTCCGGAAGATGCTGTCGTCCTTCGCGAAATGGGTGACGTTGGCGGCGCAATTGACGACCGTCCGGATGGAGGCGCCTTTGAGGTGGGAAAAGGCGCCCGGGTCGGTCACGTCGCCCTCCACGGGAATGATGCGGCTGCCAAACAGCTCGGCGTAGGCGTTTTCAAAGTAGTAGAACAGCAGCTGTTTCAGGCGCTGCTCCGAGTTCGCATAGCGCCCCCGCCGCATCAGGCAGTAGATCGTCCCGGCATCGCGGTCGCGCAGGAGTCTCTCCAGAATATGGATGCCCAGAAAGCCGGTCGCGCCGGTAAGCAGGATGTCGTCCAGCGGGCGGGAGGGTTCGCGCCGGAAGGCGTCCAATGCGTTGTCCCGGAGGATGGTGTCGATCGCCCGGTAGTCGTAGCTGTCCGCGAATTCGTTGGGGTTCTCTCCGCTCTCGCCGCGCGTGATAAGCGCGGCCAGCGCGCGGGGCGTGGGGTTTTGGAACACATCGCCGAAGCTGATGCCCTCCCCGCGGGCGGAATGAAGCCCGGCCTCCTTCAGCGCGACCACCACCCGGGTGACGGACAGCGAAGTGCCGCCGAGGTCGAAGAAGCTGTCCAGCGCGCCGACCTCGTTGGGCTCGAGGCCCAGCACCTGGGCGAAGATGGATGAGAGCCGCTCCTCGGACGCGGTGGCCGGCGGCACGTACTCCTGAAGGCGCAGCGCTTTGGGCTCGGGCAGGTTTTTGTAGTCGATCTTGCCGTTTGCGGTCTGGGGAAAGGCGGAAAGCTGCAGCCACGCGCCCGGCACCATGTAGGGCGCGAGCACCCCGGCCATTTCGGCCTGCAGCCTGACGGGGTCCAGGAGCCTTTCGGCGGTGTAGTAGGCGCAGAGCCGTTCGGCCCCCTGCACCGTACGGATGACCACCGCGCCGTTTTTCACGCCCGGGATGGACAGCAGCGCGGCTTCCACCTCGCCCAGCTCGATGCGCAGGCCGCGCAGCTTGATCTGCTTGTCGTTGCGGCCCAGGATTTCGATCTCACCGTCGGGCGTCCAGCGCGCCATGTCGCCGGAACGGTACATCCTTACGCCGTTTCGCACCACAAAGCGCTCGGCGGTCTGCTCGGGCAGGTTAACGTAGCCCCGGGCCACGCCCCGCCCGCCGATCCATAATTCGCCCACGACAAGCGTGGGCAGCTCGTTGCCGTCAAGGTCCATCACGGCTTCCACCACGCCCAGAAGCGGCGCGCCGATGGTGACGCGGGTGGCGTTGGTGAGTTCCTTGGCGTTGCAGGAGACGGTGATCTCGGTGGGGCCATAGGTGTTGAACAGCCGAAGCTTATGCGCCTCGCCTCCCCGAAGCCGCTCCATCAGCGCCGCCGGGTATTTCTCGGCACCCGCCATCACCACCCGGCAGCGGCGGATGGCCTGGAGGAGGGCCGGATAGGTGGTGTACTCCATCATGCGCGACGGCGTCGCGTTGAAGGCGTCGGCGCCCGTCTTCTCAAAAAGCTCCGCCAACCGCACCGGATCGCGGGCCGCTTCTTCGTCGGCAAAGACCAGCGTCAGGCCGTTGCAAAGCGCGGCCATGCTCTCCTTAAGGAACATGTCGAAGGTGACGGTGGTGATGGACAGCATGCATTTGGCGTCCTGAACCAGCGCGTGGATATGGCGGTTTGCCGGGTCCGGGGTCAGGTAATTGGCGATGCCCAGGTGTTCGATCATCACGCCTTTGGGCTTTCCTGTGGATCCGGAGGTATAGATGAGGTAGGCCAGCCGGTTCGGCGCCACTTCGACGCGCGGTCGGCCGGCGTTCGGATGTCCGCGCAGCGCGTCCACATCCACGCATACCTGGTAATCGCCCAGCCGATCCTCGGTGCTGACGAGGAATTTTGCCTCGCTGTCGGCCAGAATCTGCTCCACCCGCGCCCTGGGGTATTCGGGATCGAGGGGCACGTAGGCGCCGCCGGCCTTCAGGATGCCGAGCATGGTCATCAGGATGCGGCCGGTGCGGGGCAGCATGAACGCCACCCGGTCCTCGCTCGCAAGGCCCATGTCCAGCAGCGCGTTGGCGATGCGGTTGGCCTCCTCGTCCAGCTGGGCATAGCTGTAGCGGGCCTCGCAGGCAATAAGCGCCGTGGCCTCCGGCGTCCGGTCGGCCGCCCGCTCGAACATTCCGTGCAGCGTCCCGCAGGGCAGCGGATCGAGGCGGGAAGGGCGGAAGCTCTCAAGAAGCGCCGCCTGTTGGTCAGACAACAGTGAAATGCCGCTGACAAGCGCGTCCGGGCGGGCGATCATGGCCGCGAAGGCCGCGGCAAGGGTCTGCGCGAAGCGCTCCATCAACTGGGGAGAGTAGAGGGCGTCGTCGTACTGCACGGAGAATACCGTATCGCGCCCGCGCTCCTCGACATGCACCGAGATTTTGAATTTGGGCTCGTCCGCGTTCAGCGCATCGAAACGGGCCTTGTGGCCGCCGATTTCGTAATCCGCCAGTACGCCCAGCTCGCAGGCGTACATGATGCTGGGCTTGAAGCCGTGCTCCTGAGCGATTCGGGTGTAGGGGTAAACCTCGTGGGCCACGGAGCCGCGCAGGGACGCCTGAGCGGCCCCGACGTAGTCCGCCGCCGTCTGGCCTTCCTTCATTCCGACGACCAGCGGCAGCGTGCGCACGAACATGCCGGTGCTGTTTTGAAGCCGGATGTCGCCACGGCCGCTGCTGATGGTGGACAGGCCGACGTTGCGGCTTCCTGTCCAGCGCCCGACGGCGTAGGTGGTGGCGGCGAGGAAGAGACCCGCCAGGGTAAAGCCGCGCCTGCGGCAGAAGGCCTCCGCGGCAGAACGATCCACCGGGATGTCGTATTGGGCCAGGCGGCCGCCGGACTTGCCCGGAAGATCCGCGGAGATCTCGCTGGCGCTCTCAAGATCCTTCAGCAGCTCGTCAAAATAGTCCTTGTGCGCCTGCCACGCGCCGCCTTGCTCCTGCTGCTCCTCCCAGCGCCCGTAGGCATAGCCGGGCATCTCCTCGGCTGCGGGGGCGTTGCCGTCGTAGGCTTCGCCTACCTCCCGGAGGAAGAGGTCCATGGACGCGCCGTCAAAGGCGATGTGGTGAAAATCCGTGAACAGCTCGATGGAATCGGGGCCGGTCGCCACGGCGGCGCGGTACAGGGGCCCCGTGGCCAGATCGAACGGGCGCGCGAAAGCCCGCGCGTAAGCGTCCAGTTCCTCCTGAGACAGCATGAGCCGCTCCACCCGGACGGCGTCCGAGGTGAGAATCTGCAAGATACCGTCGGCGGTGTCCTCGATGCGAACCCGAAGGCCGGGATGCGCGGCCAGAACCGTCTCGACGGCGTCCGCCAGCCTGTTTGCGTCCACGCACGCCGGCAGGACGACGCGGGAGGGGATGTTGTACATCAGCGCGGCGGGGTCTTTCTGGCTATCGAGATACACGCCCATCTGACTTCCGGAAAGGGGGTAGCCCGCCTCGCCGTCCCCGGAATGCTCCGCGGCGGGAGGGGCGTTTTGGGGTTCCGCAACCCTTTCCAGAAGCTGCCGGACGATGCTGTTTTCAATAAATAGGAGGGTGGGATTTGCCAGCAGCCGCTGCACATCCGGCGCGGCGCCGAAGCGCTTTTTTAAAAGGGTGCAGAGCTTGATGGCGCTCAGCGAGGCCAACCCCGCGTGCAGAAGGTTGGTAGAGGGGCCGAACTGGTCGTGTCCCAGCACCGTCCGGGCCACCTCGAAGATGTCCCTGCCCAGATCGGTCGGCGCTGGCGCGTCCGATTTGCCCGCCTCCTCGGAGCCGGCAAAGCTGGGAGCGGGCAGTTTCCGGCGATCCACCTTGCCGTTGGGGTTCAGCGGAATTCTCTCCACCGGAACGGTCGCCGCGGGCACCATATAGGGCGGGAGCTTTTCCTCGACGAAGCGGTTGAGGGCGGCGATGTCCAGCGGCCCGTCCGCGACCACATACGCCACGGCGCACTTGCCGCCGCCGGGCGCGTCCATGGGCACGACCGCCGCATCCTTCACCTGCGGATAGGCCCGGATGCGGCCCTCGATCTCGGCCAGTTCCACGCGGAAGCCGCGAATCTTCACCTGGAAGTCGCGCCGCCCCACGAAGTCGAGGTTGCCGTCCGGGAGGAAGCGCACCACGTCGCCGCTTTTGTAGATCCGGCCGTAGCCGGCCTCATCGGTATACGGGTTGGGCACAAACTTCTCCCGGGTGACGTCCGGGCGGCCCAGATAGCCCCTGGCGACGCCCCGCCCCGCGATGCCCAGCTCGCCGGGCACGCACACGGGCGCGAGACGGCCGTGCTTGTCCATTACGTACGCGCGCATGTTGTCGATGGGCTTGCCGATGGGCACCCGATCGTAGAGCCCGTCGATGGGGAAGGCGCTGGTGATGACGGTGCACTCGGTGGGGCCGTAGAGGTTGTGGAAGGCATAGGTTTTCCCGGGGCCAATGGGCACCAGCGCCTCTCCGCCGGTTGAAAGGTGGCGCAGGGAGTGATTCACCATGCCCTCGGCGAATTGACGGCCCAGTTGGGTGGTCATGAACGCGAGGGTGACCCCGTGTTCGTTGAAATAATCGTTCATCCGATCGACATCAAGGCGCATATTTTGGGGGATGATGTGGATCAGCGCGCCCGCGGTCAGGGCGGGGTACATATCCATCAGGCATGCGTCGAAGCCAAAGCTGGCGTAGGCGGCGACGCTGTCCGCCTCCGTCACGCCGTAATAGCGGCGGTACCAGGCGCAAAGGTGGGCCAGGTTGTCGTGGCAGAGGCCCACGCCCTTGGGGTTTCCGGTGGTGCCGCTGGTGTACAGCACCACAAAAAGGTCTTCAATGCCGGGCCCATCGGGGACATTGGCGGCGGCGGGCAGGCTTCGAACCGCTTCGCTCGACAAAAATTCTCCATCGTAGCCGGGAATGGCCCCGCGCAGGCCCTCGTCGGCAATCACCAGCCGTACCCCGGCGTCCTTCAGCATGAACTCCAGGCGGTCGGCCGGGTAGCTGGGATCGAGGGGCAGGTAGGCCGCACCGCTTTTCAAAACCCCCAGGCCGCCTACGGGCATCATTTCGCTGCGGTCCACCAGCACGCCCACGCAATCGCCCCGACCCAGACCCCGGCGCGCGAGTTCGGCGGCGAGGCGGTCTGTCACGTCGTCGAGGGCGGCGTAATCCAGGAGCGTTTCCGCATGGCGCACGGCGGGGCGGTTGGGCGCGCGGCGGGCCTGCGCTCGGAACTGCTCCACCACGGTGAGGTTCCCGGCCTCGACGTTCACGGGCGCGGCAAAATCCTCCAGAATCCGGCGGCGCTGTCCGTCGGGCAGTTCCGCGGCGTCCATCACCAGAAGATTGCCGTTTTCGCATACGCGCGCAAGGCTGATTTTCAGCTGTTCGGCCATGTTTTCGGGCACCTCGGGCAGGTACAGCGCCTCGGCGTAGGAGAGTTCAAAGCGCATCGAATCCTGTTCGCGGAAGATTTCCAGCTGCAGGTCGACGGGCAGGCGCTGGCTGGAGAGGTGGCGGTACGTCGCCTCGACGCCCTCGACATGGATGTCGGGCATGCGGCTTATGTAGTTGACCATCATGTCGTACACCGGGTTCCGGGCGGCGGTGCGCTCCACCCCCAGCGCCTGGACGAGCTTGTGGAACGGATAATCCTGATGGCGCTTGACTCCGCCAAGCACCCTGTCAACCTCCGCCAGGTATTCGTCGAATCGGGCGGCGCCCGCGGGCTTTAGCCGGGCCACCACGGTGTTGGCGAACATGCCGACGATCGACCGGCTGCAGGCCGCGACCCGGCCGCTCATGGCGGTGCCGAGCACCACGTCCTCGCCGGCGGTATACTTGCCCAGCACCATGCCGACGACTGCCATCATCAGCGTATAGGCGGTGACGCCGTAGCGGCGGGCGGCGTCGTCCATGGGCTTCGCGGGGAGCGCCCAAAACACCGTGCGATCTCCAACGGGCTGCGCTTCCGGGCGGATCGGGCGGGTGGGCATATCGCTTTCGGGCAGGCCGTCCTTGAACATCTCCTTGAAGAACTGCTCGCTCTCCGGACCGCGCGGGTGCTCCTCGCGCCAAACGGCCCAATCCAACAGATCGGGTCCGGGCGGTGGCAGCGGCTTTGCGTTGTACAGGTCCTCGAGATCCTTAAGCAGGATCTCGATGCAGGAGCCGTCCAGCAGGATGTGGTGAAAGCCCAGGAGCAACACCCCGGTATCAGGCCCGGTTTCCATCAGCGCGAAGCGAAACAGCGGCCCTTCTTCCAAATTGTAAGGCAAGTTCAGCGCCTTGATATGCCCTTCCGCTTCCTCCGGGGCGCAGGCGATGCGCGTGAGCTCCACCGGCATATCGTCCCTGACCACGTGGGTGTGTTCGCTGTCCCGCATAGGGTAGCAGGAGCGCAGGATGCGGTGCCGGGATACCAATTTGCGAAGGGCGCGCTCCCAGCGCCGCGGGTCTACATCGCCCCGCAGGGTGATGGTGTTTTCGATGTTGTAGGCCAGGGAACCGGGGCGAAGGGCGTACTCCGCCGCCATCTGCCGCTCTGCGTCGGTCAGCGGCCAGAACGCCCGGGCGGGCGCGGGCGGGAGCGCCGCCTCGTCGCCGGCCATCTGCGCCAGCGCCCTGGGCGTGCGCAGCGTGAGCACCTGGGCGACGGCGGTTTCCGGCACCAGCGTCTGTAGGCGGACGGCCGAGATGGAGTCGCCCCCCAACAGCACGAAGTCATCCAGCGCGCCCACCTTTTCCAGCCCCAGCACCCGGGCAAACGCCGCGCAGAGGCGCGCTTCCCGAGGGCTCGCGGGCGGTTCGTAGCTCGCGACAAAGCGCTGGGCATCCGGAGGAGAAATGGATTTGCGGTCGATCTTGCCGTTGACGTTCAGCGGCAGCGCGTCCACCTGCTCCATGAACGCGGGCAGCATGTAGTCGGGCAGGAAGCCTCGGATGGCGTCCTCCACCGCCTTTGCCGGAAGGGGCTCGTCGGCGGTATACACCGCGTAGAGGCTCGTCTGCCCGCAGGCGTTTTCAAAGCCGACCACAACCGCCTGGCGGGCGGGGGTGCGGCCCACGATGGCTGCCTCGATCTCGCCCGGCTCCACCCGGAAGCCGCGCACCTTCAGCATCCAGTCCTTGCGCTGTACATACTCCAGCACGCCGTCCTCCCGGAGAAAGCCGAGATCTCCGGTGCGGAACAGCCGATCGTTTTGGCCGCCCTCGGCAAAGGGGTTGGGGATGAACTTTTCCCGGGTGAGTTCCGGCAGGTTGAGGTAGCCGCTTGCGATCTGACCGCTGACGCAGATCTCGCCCTTCACGCCCGCCGGGAGAGCGTTGCCCTCGTCATCCAGAATGTAGACGGCGCTGCCCTTGCCGGGAAGGCCGCATGGCGTGGAAGCGTAGGGCTTGTCGATGGGAAAGGCGGTGAAGGGGCCGCAGGTTTCGCTGGCGCCGTATACGCAGTACAGCCGGGTGGTGTCGCTGAAGAGCATGGACACCTTTTCGGAGCCCGTCAGGATGCTTCGCATGGGCATGTCTCCCCTGGCCAATGCCTGGGCCAGCAGCTGGGGGGACAGGGCCGCCGTTGTGATGCCGTGCCGCTTTGCGTATTCGATGAGCGCGCCGGCGTCCCGGCGAATCGCGTCCGACGCGATGTGCAGCGTAGCGCCCAGGTACAGGGCCACCAGCGCGTCGACGACGATGCCTACGAAGGAGTAGGTGAACGTGGAAAGGAACACATCCTCCGCGGTGCGTCCGCACACCGCCACTTCCAGCGCCAGGCCAAGCGCCCGCCAGCTGTTTACCACGCCTTTGGGGTTTCCGGTGGAGCCGGAGGTATACACCACCAAGGCGGGATCCTCCGCTCGGGGATCAGCCGCCGGTTCGCCTGTCATCCCCTCGCAATCGGCCATGAACGCCTCGTCGACGGGCGGAATGCCGCCCGTGTCCGAAATGACGAAGTCGATCCGCTCCTTTGGATAGGCGGTGTTGATGATCGTGAAGGCCGCGCCGGCCTTCAGGATGCCCATCGCCGCCACCAGCACGTCAAAGCCGCGGGGCAACAGAACCGGCACGATGTCGCCCGGTTGAATCCCTCTTTTACGCAACAACGCCGCAACAGCGGAGCTGGCGGCGTCAAGCTGGGCATAGCTTCGGGACTGATCCCCATAAACAAGGGCAGCCCTTTCCGGCGTGATCCGGGCGTGATTCCGGAGGGAGGTTAGGAAGCTCTTCATCCCGTCATCCTCTCATAAGTGGTTCGACACATCTCCTGCCGCCGCGCATCCCAATGGCAATAGAACAGGCGAAAACGCCCCGCGAGAAAGGCAAAGCGCAATAGGATACCGTGCGCGGGTCGCGGTTGCCCCATATGAAAATTATACCATATTTTAGCGTAACAATGCAATGAAATCGTGCGCAGAGCGCCGACAGAACTTTGGGTTGCCCAAGGCGAAGGGTTCCACATTGTACCGGCTTTGTTTTGCGTGTGCCCGGGGCTTGCATTTACCGAACGGTTCATGTAAAATTGGAAATGATTGGGGGCGCCGCGCGCAGTCTCGGATCCGGCGCGCCCGCGCTTCATGCCATCAGCGCTCCACATCATTCCAGGGCGTCTGTCTTGGTTGGCATTCCAGCGGCATCGGCTGCGCTCTATCGCTCGCGCGGCGATAAACCCCGGCAAAACTGCGCACCGACGATCCCCTGTGGGTTGCAAACGTTCCGTGCGCGCTCCCACAAACGGAAGAAAAGACGCCCTTCGGGGTCATGGAGGCGGATGGGCATGTACGAGCGCAACCCATTGCTGATTACGAAGAAGTTTCGGGAATACCTTTTGAGCGCCATCCTCATGTCCTCCGCCGTCTCGCTGGCTACCGTTGTGGACAGCATGATCGTCGGGACGCTGCTGGGCAGCGTCGCCCTGTCTGCGGTGGGCCTGACCGCGCCGGTCATTTTCGGGATCAACCTGCTGCACCTGTTGTTCTGCGTGGGCGGTCTGACCGGCGCCTCCATCTTCAAGGGGCGCAGGGACGCAATGGGCGCCAACCATCTGTTCACGGTGAGTCTGGCCGGGGGCATTTCGTGCATTACATTGTACGCCGCGGCGGTTTGGGCCCTGGCGGAGCCTCTATCGGCCGCGCTGGCCCAGGGGAATGCTGAAGTGCAGGCGCAGGTGCTGGCCTACGTCCGGCCGATTGTAATGGCGGGTCCGCCGCTTGCCTTCTCGTTCGGGCTGGCTCAGTTCCATCGCGCCGACGGAAACCCGAAAGCCGCCGCGGTGGTCGCCCTCACGGCCAACCTCGTCAACCTGGTGCTGGACTACGTACTGATCCGCTACGCGGGCATGGGCATCGCGGGGGCGGGCCTTTCCACCGCGCTGGGATATGTGGCGGGCGTCGGGCTTGTCATGCCCTATGTGTTTTCAAAAAAGCGTACATTCCGCTTTGTGTGGCCGGGCAGGGAACTGTGTAAGCGGCTTTCCTATGTTTTGCGCGTGGGGCTCCCCAAGGGACTCAATCAGGGGACGTCGCTGCTTAGGTCCATGGTGCTTAACGCCATCATCATGGCGACGCTGCGCTCCCCGGGGATGGCTGCCATGACGGTCTGCCTGAACGCGCTGGCGATCGCGTCCATTTTCATCGGCAGCGCGTCGGACACTCTGCTGCCCATTGTGGGCACGCTCTACGGCGAAGGAGACGCCGTCGGCATTCGCGGCGCGGTAAAGGCCGCCGGCCGCGCCATGCTGATCGCAAGTGTCCTCATCGTCATGTTCTTCCTCGGCTGGCCACAGACAATCGGCGGGTGGTTCGGCATTACGTCAAATCAGGATCTACACGTGATGATCCCCGCGCTGCGCATGTTCGCGCTGAGCCTGCCCTTCTATGCAATCAACAACCTTTTGCAGAACTTCTATGCCACCACCGGCCGCGAAAAGCTGGCCTCGGTGATAGCCGTACTGGACGGGTTTGTCTTTGTCGTGCTCTTTGCGCTGGCGCTTACGAAAATCGACGGAAGGCTGTTCTGGCTCTGCTATCTCCTGTCTGAAATCGCCACCCTGGGCGCCGTGCTTTGGGCGGGGCTGCGTGTGCGGCGGGAGGAGAACGTCCGCGGGATGCTGCTGCTCGGCGAGGAGGAACCCGGCGCGCTATGGGAGGTCACGATTCCCGCGGAGGTGGAGGCGGCGACCGGCGTATCGGAGCAGATCATCGCCTTCGGCATCCGGCACGGCTTGACGCCCGTCCTCGCCAACCGGATGGGCGTGGCCGTGGAGGAGATGGCTGTGAATACCGCGAAGCACGGGAGGGGGAAGAACAAGGGCACAACCCTTGACATACGGGTGCGGCTGACGCCGTCGCAACTGGTCGTGAGCCTTCGCGACGACGGGATCCCCTTTGACCCCACCGTATATCCCGAGAAGGATGGGACGTCCTTCGCGGTCAGCGGCATTGAGGTGGTTCGCCGCATGGCGACAAAATCCGAGTATACCCATCAACTGGGCTTCAACACGACCGTGTTCGCGTTTGACCGCGAGTAGCCGCTTGCTGTATACCCCTGTCAAGGACAACGGGGGCATGCGTCATTGGCAGGGAACTGCGTTTGTCCGACCGGCAGGCTGCCCCCCCAGCCGGCTGCGGCCGACAGCGCTCGCCCATCCGGGGACGAGCGCGTCCGAGGGAGCCGGGGGGCGGTCGGCGCTACGGATCAGCCCCATCCGCGCGCATCAAATGCTCTGCCCATTCGCCGTCAATGCCGCCACCCGCTTTCTGCGCGTGACCGCGCCGGCGCGCGAGTTTTTCAGGGATCGCGTCCATGGCGTGCGCCGCCGGCGGCTTGCCGCAAAAGTTGGCCGTCAGCTTGTCCGCCCCAAGCCGCGCCCCCGCCCCGAGGCCATCACGACCACGATCGCCTCCCGCGCATGGCGCCTGAACGCCTCATGGATCCAACAGAACACCGTCCCGCATGCGAAGCTGCCTGTCGCACGCCAATGCGATGGTTGGATCATGTGTGACCAACAGGAGTGTTTTCCCTTGACCGACCAAACGACCGAGTAAATCCATAATCTTCTCTCCATTCTTGCTATCCAGCGCGCCCGTAGGTTCATCCGCGAGGATGACTTTTGGATCATTGACAATGGCGCGGGCGACTGCTACGCGTTGGCGCTGTCCGCCCGAGAGGTTTTTGGCCTTCTCCCGTAACGGAACCAATAGACCGGTCGCTTCTATAACGGCGTCGATCTTCGCCTTCCTCTGTTCCCGCGGGATTCCGGGTTTTGCGTACAACAACGGGAGCTCAATATTTTTATAGACGCTCTCCTCTTCGATCAGCGCGAAGTCTTGCGCAACAAATCCGAAAAATGAATTCCTATATACAGCACGGTCTTTTTCTGAAAAACCGACGGTTTGACGCCCTTCAATGAAATAACCCCCTGAAGTCGGCGTTATGATAAAGCCAAGCAGGTTAAGCAGCGTGGTTTTTCCACAGCCGGACGGCCCGGTAAGCGACACCTTTTCACCGGGCTCCACATCAAACGAGACATCATTGACGGCGGCAACCGCGCCACTTCCCTGCTTAAATGTCTTCGTCAGATTTCGCATGGATAGCAATGCCACTATTGATCCCTCCTAAGAAAGAATACCATATCATGCCGTTTTATGCTCAGCATTGGCAGGAAAGATACGAGGATTGCAATGCCCATGATGAACAACGCAATGGGCATTGATTTTCCACCGTTCGCGTACATACCGGCCAGAACGATAGGCGGTACGACAATCAGCGCGGTATGAAACAGCATCTGTGCGTACAGGTGCTCAAGCCGTGCCCCGCACAACCTTTGAACCGCATAAGCGCTCAAATTCTGATCCACCAGGGTAAGCAGCGTAACGGAAATGCCCATCAGGACGAAAACCAACGCACAAACAATATAGGCACAAGTTAAGATGGCGGCGGAAATCTGCTCACCTAACATCAAACGGGCCGATTCACTCAATTTTCTCGGGATCAGGTTCATCATACCGGTGTCGTCCGCTGCTGCGACAATTGATTCAATCAACTGAGGCGTTGCGTCGACGACGCCGAGATTGGCCATTGCCTGTTCCATCAGGTCCGGATAGGGCAGTTTCCCGATTTCCGCGTATTTGGAGAAAACCAGCACCTTATCATCCAATGTCTCCAATCCCAAACCGCGAAAGTAGGAAGCCCCGCGAGGAAGGCGCTCCAATATGTCCATATCCAGCTTCTCTATACCAATGGTGTCGCCCACATGAATGCCAGTCACGTTATGGCCGACATAGGCTGGCATGCGTTGGCCATCGCAGGTTGGCGCGTCTATTCCAAATGCTTGCCCAAACGAACCCAGCGCAATGACGATTGGCACCGGGTCGGCGGCGTCATACGCCAATTGATCGATGATGGAATATACCCCTTTGTCATTGTCCAGCAAGTCAGTCAGCCACCCATAGCCGGCGCTTGAATACCTGATGCCATACGCGGCGTAATAAGGAGAAAATACCGTGATGTTTGCCCGTTGGAGTTCCCAAGCGGCGCGATAACTGCGAATGGCCTGGGGGAGATACTCCAAACAAAATACGGAGAATACCGTCGCCACGTAGAGCGACAGCATAAAGAGCGCAGAGAGCTTCATTCTTCTGCGAACATCATTCAGTGCAAAGTAGAGCTGATGGATCATCAGGCGTCATCCTTCCGATAGCCGCACATGCGTGACCGCAAACGACAGCGCGTATAGCGCAAACAACACGATCAATTCCATTTGCCAAATTAGCATGATCCAACCGATGTTGGATACAGGAGGGACATGGTAGCAAGTTTCGACCAGTTGGGCGCCGACCAAACAACCCGGCAATGTAGCACCGCCGATTGCCATAACCATGGGAGCGACGCTGCGTCTGAACAGCGCGCATTTTGACGCGCCAACACGCAGATGTATTTTCAGCCTCCCTGTTATTCCATGGAGGATAAACCGGCAAACCATGACAAAATTGACCAGTACAAACAAGAAGCCAATCGAAATGACCAGTGACACACCATCAAACAAAAGCCACAGTAAGGTTTGAAAAGCAAGTTGAGGGCGTTCATCCGCAATGGCTTCATAACCGCGTTCGATAAAAAAATCTGAAATCGTCCCGATTGTCGCTTCCGATGCGATGATGGTGTATGTTCCTGAAATGCTGCTTGTGTCCGCAAAATCGCCGATATAGGGATGCCCAACCGTATAGAGCGGATGCCGATCGTCGTATGTGCCAACGACCGAATATGATTTCGCATAAACCGTATAAAGGCCATCGTGCATTGTTTGGTATTCGTCGATGTAAGAATCGCCGAGCGCAATGATCTCATGATGCGCCGTCGTTCCCACAGCGCCCGGATACCGCCCGGACGCCAGCGCATATCGCTCATAATAATGCTGCGGATCGTAAAGGCCTAAACCAAGCGCGTCGACCGAGTCGTAAATAACGATGGTAGACGGGTCCTGCTCGTTTAGCAGTGCTTTCAACGCCACAAGGTCGGATTCCATCTGAGCGGCTGGAATACCATCAGGATCAAAGACATTGAGCGATTCATAAAACCCATGAGCGGAATAAGGTGTGGAAGTAAGGTTCTGATAGCGGACAATGATCGTGAACCCGAAAATCGAAAACATGATCCCTGCGACCAGGCAAAGAAGGATGAGTATCAGGAATCGAAGCCGCACGGCATCACACCTTCTTTCAACAGAATTTTTCGCAAAGATTGGCGCAAGGGGTACTGCGCCAATCTTTGCATGATTCCGGTTTACGGCCAGCGTTCAGGTTTCGTCGTCTCGTGCGTTATCCATGTAAAACCATAGTTGAACGTCGTCTTTGGCGCGATTGGGTTCAAGGTATCTTTATACTCCTTCGATCGTTTATAGTAACTAGGATCCGAACAACCATAGCCACTGCCGATCGTGTACAACCGCCCTGTGTCACCGGATGATCCTCCTTGATATCTGATATACCCAGAGGCGGCATGCTTACCTTTTTGGATTGCATTAGGCCTCACCTGAACATACCCTTTGTATGTAAAGATATCAGGGTGATCATTGGTTGCGATATTGGGGCTCGTTCCGAACTTCTGTGCGTATGCGGTCACCGCCGAAAATAGTAATAGAACGAGCGACATAACGACAGGAAACACCCGAAGCTTTTTCATGCAAAACGCCTCCTTATTGTCATCCAGCTTGCAAGCAGCACAAAGGTAACCGGCCACTTCCCGCGCATACGCCAATCGCCTCCCTCCGCCGTTTTCTCAACCCACCCTTGCGAAATTCCGCGCTGGGCGAATCGCTACCGCGATTTTTCCGCGCTGTACGCGCTGCGTTTTTCTCCCTGGACGTTGGCGTTGTACTTGGCCTTGTACTTGTAGCCGGAGGCGAGCGAACAGGTCTCCGTTTGTTTCAGAGAGAATTTCCCCGATTCTGTTGGCCAGGACTTGTAGGTGGCCCACTTGCCATTTTTGTACTGCAAGACCGACAAGGTCGCGCTGATGGAATAAGAAGCACTGCTGGCCTTAACGCTGCCGGAAACGGTCGCCGTGCCGTTCGATGCCACGGTTAAATTCGCGGCGAACAAGCTTATGTTCGTGTTGAACGGCGTGTATTCCTCCGCAAGGGCAACCGTGAAAACCTGCGACATTGCGAGCATCATCACCATGCACAGCGCTCGCTTGATGATTTTATCCATTTGTTTGTCTCCCTTCCAATTTGTGCCTTCACCATAGGAAAGTCTTTTCTCAGCGTTTCATCACACTGTTTCCTGTTAATTGTATATTAAAACAGGCAGGGCGCGCGGCCCTGCCTGTTTTACGGGAAAGATGCCTATGGGATTGGAATGCTCTCGGCGATCTTCAGGCATTCGTCGTATGGGAGATCCGTATAGATCGCAAAACACATATCGCCGTGGAAGAACTGGATGGCCGTGGTGTTGCCCTTCTCGATGACCTCCGCGTTCGTGCCATGGATCGGAGCGCTCCGCACAGAAGCGTCTTCTGTATCCAGCATCAGCGGCGATTCGCCGTTGGATTGATAGTAACTGATGAACTGCTGCGTTTCGGGGTTTAACCAGTACGCATCGGTTACTTCTGCGAGGACCGTTGAATCTTGAAGCACGAACCCCTCCGGTATGTAGGCGGGGGCTACATGGACCATCTTGCCCGGCTGCTCGCCTTTCTCGTAGGAGATGGAGTACAGGGAGTTTTCCGGGAAGCGCTCGATCAGGAAGCGGATCAACGCCGCCCGGGCGGGCTCGTAGACTGCGAGCACGACGGCCGCGGACAGCGCGACGGCCAGGACAATGCCCGCGGCGTAGCGCGCAACGCGGTGCGCGAGCGACCGTTTGCGCCGCGGCTTCACACCGCGCTGTTGCTCGAGCACGCGTTCAAACCACGCGTCCAGGTCGACGTCCTCAAGCGCCGTCCAGTCCACGTCGCCAAGTGCCCGATCCGCTTCCTCGCGGATCAGTTCCAGCGCGCAAGCGCCGAGTATGGACAGGTTTTGAGCCTCCAACGCATTCGTCATATCCGTACGCTCACTCTTTTTCGCTCGATTCGCAATCATTGAGCAGGGCCCTCAGGTTTTTGATGGCCGCCGCCAGCAGATTCTGGGCATAGCTCTCGCTGATCCCCATATCCCGGGCAATTTCCGCATGGGTCCATCGCAGGCCGTATTTGAGCGCGATCACCCGCTGCTGCTTATCCTTGAGCTTCGCGACCGCGGCCTTTGCCTCCGCATGCGCAAGCCGTTCCAATACCAGTTCCTCGACCGGGCTTTCCGGCGCGCCGTCCACCCCGTCCGTCTCAAACAATTCGAGCTCCACCACCTTCCGGCTGCGCTGCTTACATCGAATATAATGGTTCTTCATCATGGTAAAGCCGTATGCGGCAATTTCATCATCCTGCAATTGTGTAAATTTTTCGATTCTATCGATGATGGCCAGGAAGACCTGCTGCGTCGCGTCCTGAGCCCACGGAACATCGCCTGACAGCTTATACCCATAACCGAGGAGACGCCGCTTAAGCTTGTGATATAGCCGTACCACAAACTCCCGCTCGGATTCCGTCGAGATCAGGCTCAGATAAAATGACAACATCGGCTGGCCTCGCTTCGCCGCCCATATTGCACCAATCATAACCGATGTGCCCGTCTCCCGCAATCCTTTTTCTCTCCCCCTGCCCAATATCCATTGCGGTCCTGCGGACAATATCGCCTTGCAAGCCTTTTCCATGTTGAGGAACGCGCCGAAAAACGGTATACTCCTTATGAGAATATTTCGGTGGATCCTTTTGTTTGACAGATGGAATGAAGGGCCTGCCGCAACAGGCCTTGGGCGCTCTGGCGCCGGAAACGGCAATGCCGCCCAATACGTCTGGATTTTTGATATGGATAGGGGCGCATTCACGCCGACGCTGAATTGGACCGGGAAAGACAAAGCCGTAACCCATCATTTGGACGCGCCGTACCGCGTATTGGAGCGCGGGCATCCCTACCCGGCTCCCGCCGATGGCATGAGCGCCGAGATAAGGACACAGAGATCGAAGGGGCTTCGGGCCCGCTCGGCTTATCGAGACGATAAAACGTTTATAGATAAGGGCCTCGTTGTCGTACCTGCCACCGTAGGATTCACCGCGTATATGGCCCAAGCGCGTCCGGGAATGGAACCGATGACAGATAGGGGGCGGCGGGGATCGCGCCGGGCTTGGCGAACATTGAAATGAAAGGTGACTGGCTTTGGCGATTCGTGTTGGATACGCGTGCCTTGCATTGGCCGTACCCGGAACCCAGATGAGAAGCTGCAGGCTTCGGACGCTTACGCAGGAGAAGGTAAGCGTCATTACGGCGGAAAACCTTTCAGCCTTGGAAAGGCTGATTCAATACAACATCAAATCCGAAATCAAGGTATTTCGGATCAGTTCCGATCTTGTGCCTTTTGGCTCTAGCCCGGCAAACACTTTCCCGTGGCACATCGTTTTTTCGGAGACCTTCCACCGTTTGGGTGCGCTCATCGCCGACAATGATCTTCGCGTTTCAATGCACCCGGGGCAGTATACGGTGCTCAATTCGCCGGACAGGGATGTGGTGGATCGCGCAATCCTCGACCTGGAATACCATAACGCGATACTGGATCGATTGGAGACGGATGCGAAGAGCAAGATTGTTTTGCACTTGGGCGGCATATATGGGGATAAAACGGCAGCCCAAAACAGGTTCGTTGATAATTTCAAGCGATTGTCACCCGCGGTTCAAAGACGGCTCGTATTGGAAAATGACGAACGGTCTTATAACATCGCCGAAGTTTTGGAGGTTGCGCAGCGAATCGGCGTTCCGGCCGTATTCGATAACCTGCACCATGCCTTGAATCCGCCGGCGCAGAAACTGCGAAATTCGGCGTGGGTCGATCGCTGCGCATCGACCTGGAAGCATTCTGACGGCCGCCAGAAGGTCCACTATTCACAGCAAAGCGCCAACGGGAAACCCGGCGCACATTCAAGGACCATCGCAATCGACACCTTTATCGAGGATATGGCGCCGCTTGCCGGGCGTTCTCTCGACGTCATGCTGGAGGTCAAGGACAAAAATCTATCGGCAATCAAATGTATGCTTTGCCTGACGGAGGACCCGGGAATCGACGCACTTGAGCTCGAATGGAGCCGCTACAAGTACGCGGTGCTTGAACACTCACAGGTTCATTACCAGCAGATTCGTTCTCTGCTCAAAGACAAAACCGCGTATCCGGCCGTTGCGTTTTACAATCTGGTACAATCTGCGCTGGAACGGCCTGTTGACAGTGGCGGCGCAGC
The DNA here is from genome assembly GCF_051162045.1 of Anaerozeibacter quisquiliarum. Classification (NCBI taxonomy): domain Bacteria; kingdom Bacillati; phylum Bacillota; class Clostridia; order Eubacteriales; family Anaerozeibacteraceae; genus Anaerozeibacter; species Anaerozeibacter quisquiliarum. Next base: position 109,731 of record NZ_JBISDI010000004.1, on the reverse strand, counting down.
CAACGCGGCGATGCATGTATGGGGATACTTCAAAAAAACTGCGTCCGCCAAAAGCAAGGACGAGTTCGAGCGTATCTTAAAGGGATACATGGCGGGGCGGGTTCCGCTTGAGAGGCTGAAACGGCTGCTTTACAAGCATGCGGACGCCTGTCATGAGGATTACCTGCTGCAGTCCTACTATTTTATTTGATTTGTCACGCCGCGTCCAGCGTTCTTTTGCCACGGTTGGGATAACCTCTGCGAGGCGTTGGGCTGTCCCGGATTATGTGCAAAGCCGAAAGCGCCGCACGGTGGAAGCGCTCCGCGCCGAGCTGAATCGGTTCGCCGCACAGCTCCCCGGGTACACGCCCGTCCCGGCATGTACGGCGTCGGCGCAGCGCTCGGCCCTCAGCTCATGGGGAGGGTCGGCCATGCGCTGGCGCGGTATCAGTACCGCGCCTCGATCTCGAACATCGCCCGCGCTTCGCCGTCCCGGCGTCCCTCGATCAGCGCGCCGGCCTCGGTAAGGCGCGCGCTGAGCGTCACCTGGTCGTGCAGACGGACCTCGGCGATGAAGTTGATCTGCATGCCGCGCACCGGCCGCGCTTCGCCGCCCGAGCGCAGCAGGTCGAGCGTCCAGTCGGCGTAGCGCGCGTTGTTCATATGGCCGTTCACGTCCAGCTCGGTGTAGCGCACCGTTCGCCTTTCGACCGGTTCCAGGCCTTCCATCCGCAATGCGCCGGGCGGCGCGAGCGAGCAGCTCAGCTCCGCATTGATCGGCACGGGCGTCTTGAGCGCGCTCGGCCTGAGCACCCGCCGCTTGTCGATGTCGAACAGCACCCAGGTGGTGATCGCCTCGCCGATCATCGCGCCCGCAGTGTCCTCGAAGCGGAAACCGCGCTCGAAAAACGGCCCCGTCAGCCCCGACGGCCAGGTCGTGGCGCGCAGCCGGTCGCCGACCGCGGGCAGCAGCGAAAAGGCATAGCGCAGCCGGTACAGCACCCAGCATATGCCATCCTCGACCAATTTCACACGCCCCGCGCCCAAGCCGGCCGCGTTGACCTCGGCCAGCTCCTGCATCAGTGTGAGCAGGGCGGACGGCTTGAGGCGCCCGTCCGCGTCGCAGTCGCTGACGGCAACGTCAAAATACACGCTCGACGGGAGCGCGGGTCTACGGTTTTCCATGAAATGCCTCCAGTTCCGCGGCGAAGCGCGCCCACGCGTTGGTTTTCGGCGGCGGCGACGCGAAGCGCATCTCTTCCTTGCGCGTCGGATGGTTGAGCGTCAGCGCATAGGCCCACAGCGCCAGCTGCTCGCCGGGCCGCCCGCCGCCGTAGCGGGCGTCGCCCCACAGCGGCCAGCCGGCGTGCGCGTGCTGCACCCGTATCTGATGGGCGCGGCCGGTCATGAGCTCGATTTCGAGCAGCGAAAGCCCATCCCGCTTTGCCAGCGGCCGGGTAATCAGCTCGGCTCGTTTCGCGCCGGGCGTGCTTTCGGGCACGACCGACACCATGCCGGTCGATTCGTCCTTTAAAAGATAATCGATCAGCCGAGCCTCGCTCGCCGGGTCGCCTTGCGCCACGGCCAGGTAGCGCTTGTCAACCGCATGCTTTGCGAACGCCTCGCTCAGCCGCGCGGCGGCCTTCGAGGTGCGCGCCAGCACCATCGCGCCGCCGGCCGGGCGGTCGAGCCGGTGCACCAGCCCCAGGTAGACCTCGCCCGGCTTGGCGAAGATCTGGCCGACGTATCGCTTAGCGGCGGTTAAGAGGTCGGGGTCGCGCGAGGCGTCGGCCTGCACCGGCAGGTTGCAGGGTTTTTCGACCACCAGCAGCTGGTTGTCGAGGTAGATCACCGGCACGCGGTAGCGCCCGGCCGCAAACGAGGCCGTCATGCGCCCGTCCAGCGCCCGGACGCGCCGCAGGGCAGCACCCCGCCCGACTCGATCGGCAGCGCCACCTCGCCCGCCTCGACGGACCCGCCGTGAGAGCGCTTCACCGTCATCAGCAGCATATTGCTGAGCACCGCCGGCTGCAGGCCGGTGGTGTAGCTGTTGACCAGCATGAACAGCGCGTCCCGCGAAAGCAGCGCGCGGCAGGCGTCGACCAGGCCGAACAGCTCGTCCTCGAGCTTCCACACCTCGCCGCCCGGCCCGCGCCCGTAGGACGGCGGATCCATCAGGATGCCCTGATAAGCATTGCCGCGGCGCGCCTCGCGGGCGACGAATTTTAAGGCGTCGTCCACGATCCAGCGCGCGGCGGATTCGGGCAGGTTTGACAGCGCCCGGTTCTCGCCCGCCCACTGCACCATGCCGCGGGCGGCGTCCACATGGGTCACGTGCGCGCCCGCCGCCGCGCAGGCGACGGTCGCGCCGCCGGTGTAGCCGAACAGGTTGAGCACGCGGGTCGGGCGATTCGCCCGCGCGATCAGGTCGCGCATCCAGTCCCAGTTGACCGCCTGCTCGGGGAACAGCCCGGTGTGCTTGAAGCCGGTCGGGCGCACGTAGAAATTCAAACCTTTATAGGAAACCGCCCAACGATCGGGCAGTTTCTTAAAAAATTCCCATTCGCCGCCGCCCCTGGCCGAGCGATGGTAGTGGGCGTCGGCACGCGCCCATGCATCGGGCGCTTGTTTGGGCCAGATGGCCTGCGGGTCGGGCCGGCGCAGCACCACGTCCCGCCACGCCTCCAGCTTCTCCCCGTCGCCCGCGTCCAGCACACGGTAGTCTTGCCAATCGGACGCGCAATAGATCATGTTCCATCCCCCCTCTCAAACCGGAAATACCTTAAGGATTGCGCATTTCAAGTACTGCGTCTCGGGTGAGGCCAGCAAAACCGGGTGGTCGTGGGCCTGCGTGCGCAGCTCGACCAGCCGCACCTTGCGACGGCTGTCGCGCGCGGCCTGGTTAATCATCTGGACGAATTGCTCGACGCCCACGTGCTGCGAGCAGGAGCAGCTCACCAGGTAGCCGCCGGGCCTGACCAGCTTGAGAGCGCGCAGGTTGATCTCCTTGTAGCCCCGCAGCGCACCTTCGACCGCGCCGCGCGTCTTGGTGAACGCCGGCGGATCCAAAATGACCAGGTCGAACTGCTCCTTTGCCTCGGTCAGCGCGCGCAGGTGGTCGAAGCAGTTGTGCGCCTCGAACTGGGCGTCGAGGCCGTTCAGCCGCGCGTTAGCCCGCGCGACCTCGAGCGCTTCCTCGGATATGTCGACGCCCAGCACCGACCCCGCGCCGTAGCGGGCGGCGTTGAGCGCGAACGAGCCGTTGTGGCAGAAGCAATCGAGCACCTTTGCGCCCGGACAGAACGGTTTCAGCGCGGCGCGGTTTTCCTTCTGGTCGAGGAAGAAGCCGGTCTTCTGTCCCTGCTTCACGTCGACCATGAACCGGATGCCGTTCTCGATCATTTCAACCTGATCGGGCACCTCGCCGTAGAGCAGCCCGGTCTTAAGCTCCATGCCCTCGAGCCGCCGAACCGGCACGTCGTTGCGCTCGTAGATGCCGCGCGGCCCGATCACCTGCACGAGGATGTCGGTCAGCGTATGCTTCCATTTTTCAAGCCCCAGCGACAGCGATTGCATCACGCACACGTCTGAGAACTTGTCCACGATCAGCGCCGGGATGAAGTCGCTCTCGGCGTAGATCGCGCGGCAACTGCCGACATCGCACAGCAGCTTGCGGTAGTTCCAGGCGGCCTCGACGCGGCGCTTGAAGAAATCGGCATCGATCGGCTCGTCCTGCTGGGAGAGCATGCGCAGCGAGATCTGAGACAGCGGATTGTAGAACGCGCGACCCAAAAACGTGCCCGCGGCCGAGCGCACCTCGGCCACGTCGCCGGGCTCAAACGCACCCTCGGTGCGCTCGATGTCCGACTGGAATACCCAGGGATGGCCCGAGCGCACCCGGGAATCGCGCGTCTTACGCAGATATACCTTTACCATGATGTAAGACTCCTGCACTCAGAAATTTGGAACAATTGCTGGCAAGAAAGCTCGGGAGGTTTGGATGCCTACGCCCTCCATGTTCAATCGTACCGCGGGGGCCGACCTTCGGCCGGCGTGTACGCCGGGGCGGGCGGCATTTCGTTTGAGAAATGCTCACCCGATCCCGGCGCCGCCCGGAAAACTCCGCAGAATTTTCAGGTGCCGTCCCCCGTTCCCCCTCTCACTCACATCCGGCCTCAGCCGGATGTGAGTGACCTGCACTCGAAATAATACCGCTTGTCGCGCGCCTCGCCCATCGAGAAGGTCTTGCGCGGCAGCGCGCCGCCCGCGCGGACCGCCGGGAACAGCGCGCGCTTGTCCATCGGCATCAGCCGGATACGGCAGGCGGCGAGACTTTCCAGCACGTCCGCGCCGTGGATGTAGTCGATCCGGGCCTCGGGATGCTCCTTGAGCCACGCGTCCAGGAAGGGCTGCAGTATGGCGACCGCCAGCGGGTTTGACGCGTTCTCGATCGCAAGCGGTTCGTCGAGCATATACAGCTGCGCGCGTTCGCTCTCGCAGGGCACCACGCTCATGCCGCGCGCGCGGCAGTAGAGGATAAAGTCGTGGGTGAGCCGCGCGCCGTCCACACCGAACACGGCGCGATGGATCGGCTCGAACGCAAGCGCCTCGTCGTACAGGTTGACGAGTTCGACCAGCGCGTAGCGCGCCGGGTGATTCGCGCGCTCCGCCTCGCTCAGTCCCTCGCGCAGCTCAAGCCAGCAGCCGCGCGCCGCGGCCAGCGAGTGGTTGCCGTCGCCCACCGCGAACAGGAAGCCGTCTGCCGCTTTGTGAAGCGCCTCGAGCGCCGCGAGCAGCTGTTCAAACCGTTCCGGCCCGACCGCCCAGCCGCGCAGCCGCCCGCCGCCCTGCATGAGTTCGAAGTCGTAGAGCGGCGCAAGGGTCGCGCGCGCCGCGTACAGCGGCTCGATCAGCGTGCGGCCGGGGTCGTCGGCCAGCAGCATCACGTGCGTGAGGTCGAGCGGCGCTTTTCGCCTGACCGCCATGCGCGGCGGCAGCCGGTCGACCACGGTGCCCTCGGTCGCGCGGATCAGCGGCGTCGCGTCCGGCGCATAGTCGTAGGCCTCGAGGTCGACGTTTGCCACCAGCCCCAGCCGCGCGCCTTGCGTGGTCTCGCGCTCGACCAGCACGAAGCCGTCTACCGCGCGGGTGAGCGCATGATCCAGCGCGTCGCGCATCGCCTCGTGCAGCGCGCGCGCGTCGGGCTCGCCCTCGCGCAGCCGGTATTCCGGGTGGATCAGCTTGAGCGTCGAGGGGCTTGAGCCGACGAGTGCCTCCGCCTGCTTCCACCACTCGGGCTGCGCGGTATATTGATCGCAGGCCACCACCGCCCATTTGGCCGGGTCCACTTCGGGCCCCGGCAGCAAAATGCGCGGCACGCCGAGCCCGTATTGCCGAAATCGCTCATTCATTTTGCGTAGAACTCCTTGCTCAATTCATGGGCCTATTGTATCATGGGAACGGAAGCGCGTCGACAGCGAAAGCGAGGCAAATCGAGCGATGGATGATAATATTGCGCAAAAAAGGCTGAACAAATACCTGGCCGACAGCGGCTACTGCTCCCGCCGCGAGGCCGACCGGCTGATCGAGCAGAAACGGGTGACGATCGACGGGCGCGTCGGCGTGCTGGGCGACCAGGTCGCCCCCGGCAGCCGCGTGCTGGTAGACGGCATACCGCTCGGCGGCGAGAGCGAGAAGGTGTACATCGCGCTCAACAAGCCGGTCGGCGTCGTGTGCACCGCCGATGCGCGCGAGCCGCTGAACGTGGTCGATTACCTGAACTACCCGCAGCGCGTGTTCCCGATCGGGCGTCTGGACAAGGACTCGAGCGGGCTTTTGCTGCTGACCAGCGACGGCGAGATCGTCAACCGGGTGCTGCGCGCGGCGGGCGCGCACGAAAAGGAGTACATCGTGGCCGTGGACCAGGCGTTGACGCCTGAATTCCTTCAAAAAATGGCCGACGGCGTACCCATTTTGGACCGGGTGACGCTGCCCTGCAAGATCGAGCCGCTCACGGTCAACAGCTTCAGGCTGGTGCTCGTGCAGGGCCTGAACCGGCAGATCCGGCGCATGTGCGAGGCGCTCGGCTACCGCGTGCGCTCGCTGAGGCGCGTACGGATCATGAACATCCATTTGGGCGACCTGCAGAGCGGCGGCTGGCGGCACCTGACCGAGCGCGAACTGGCGGAGCTGATGGCGGCGCTCGGCGATTGATCTCATCGAATTTGGCCTAAAAATCCGGCATATGTGTTGACCTCCTGTACATATGTATAGGCAGAATAGGCAAGGAGGTCGCCACATGAAAAAGCTGCTTTCATTAGCCCTGGCACTGATGTTGGCTCTCTCGCTTGGCTCTCTCGCGTCGGCCGAGATGACGGAAGTCGGCACGCCGCGCGGCGAGACGCTGATCGTCGAGACCCAGAACCCCACCGACACGCCCGGCCAATTCAACTCCTACATGCAGGGCACCCAGATGGGTTTTGGCATTCATCAGCTGATGAGCGCCATGATGTGGGAAATGGACACCGTGAAGGGCGAGCAGTTCGGCGAGGTGGCCGAAGGCTTCCCGGAACAGAACGCCGACTTTACCGAGCACATCGTGAGGATTCGCAAGGGCATCAAGTGGTCCGACGGCGAGGACCTCAATGCCGACGACGTCGCCTTCACGATGAACATGATCATGCGACACTCGGACATCAACCAGAGCAATTACTACAACCAGGTGTTTGAATCCATCGACAAGGTGGACGACTACACGGTGAAGATCGTCACCAAGGAGTCGTTCCCCCGCCTGTCGATGCGCTTCGGCGTGACGATCTGGGGCAACGATCTGCGCATCGTGCCCGAGCACATCTACTCAAAGCTCGACAACCCCACCCAGTTCAAGGATGAGCACCCGGTCGTGGCCGGCCCCTACACGGTGAAGTCGTTCGATCCGCTGGGCAAGTGGGTTCTGTACGAGCGCCGCACGGACTGGCAGAACAGCACCGTGGGCGTCGTGACCGGCAAGATGCCGCAGGCCCCCTACATCCTGTTCAAGGCGCTGGGCGACGACACCACCCGCCAGATGGCCATGATATCCAACCAGGTCGACATCCTGTGCGAGGTCACGCCCGAGGCCCTGGGCGTCATGACCGCGGCCAACGACAAGATCGCCTGCTGGTACGACAAGTTCCCCTACGCCACCTCCGACGACCCCTGCAGCAAGGGCATCGCGTTCTCAATCGGCCGGGGAGCGCCGTACGACAGCGCCGACTTCCGCTGGGGCATCGCGCTGGCGATGAACTTCGACGAGGTCTCGATGAACATCTTCGACGGCGCGGGCCGCGCCAGCGCGTTCCCGATCCTGACCGCCACCTCCGCGATGCAGGAGCTGTACTACAAGCCGCTTCAGCCGTGGGTCGAAGCGTTCGAGCTGGATCTGGGCGACGGCACCACCGTGAAGCCCTTTGACAACGGCTACGCCAAGCGCATGGCCGAGCGGCTGAACATCCAGGGCACCGACGACGAGCTGATCGACATGTTCGGCATCGGCTGCTGGAAGTACGATCCGGACGCGGCCGCCAAGCTGCTTCACAAAGCGGGCCTCGTCAAGCAGGACGACGGCTGGTACTTCGAGGGCAAGCCCTTCACGATCAACATGACCTATATGGCGGACGCCGAGGCCCAGGCGGGCCGCGGCACCAAGGCCGCGTACGACCAGTTGGTGAAGTTCGGCCTGAACTGCACGCTGGCCTCCGAGTCCTCCGCGACCTGGGACACCCACCGCGACAACGGCGAGTACGAGCTCGCCGGCTACTGGCCGACCGGCGGCATCACCAAGGACATCTACAGCCAGATCAGCGGCTTTGACGCCAGCCTGATCAAGCCGGTGGGCGAGCGCGGCGCCGGCCAGGGCACCCGCTGGAACAACGAGCGCGCCACCGAGATCATCCACGAACTGGCGAGGCTGAGCCCGGAAGACCCCAAGGCGTACGAGCTGAACATGGAGTTCATGAAGGTGGCCATCGCGGACATGCCTTTCATCGGCTTCCACTCCGGCGTGAAGTTCGTGCCCACCAACTCAACCGTCTGGACCAACTACCCCTCCGCGGCCAACGCCTACAACGGCCCGTGGTGGTGGTGGAGCTGCTTCAAGTACATCACCACCGAGATCACCCCCGCCTGACGGTCAATCGGACCTGAGCGTAAGAAGGCGCGCCTGAGCCTCGAACGGCGACGTGCGCGCCTTCTGCTCATGCATTACCCGAGGCAAGGGGGGTGTGGCCTATGAGCTTTCGGAAATTTCTGTTGTTGCGCATTCTGACGTGGGCGCTCACGATCCTGATCGGCGTGACATTCGTGTTCTTCATCCCGCGCATGTTTCCGTCGGACCCGGTGGAAAACATGATCGGCCAGATGCAGTCGCGCGCGGGCCAGATGGACCCGATTCAAAAAGAAGCGCTGCGCCAATCGCTGCGCGTGCAGTTCGGCTTGGACGGCAGCCTTTCCGAACAGTACTTCTCGTATCTGCGCAACGGGCTGTTCCGCTTCGACTTCGGCCCCTCGCTGATGAGCTTTCCGACGCCCGCGGGCGAGATCATCGGAACCTACCTGCCCTACACGATCGTGCTTACGCTGTTCACGACGGTTGTGGCGTGGCTCATCGGCAACGTCATCGGCCTGCTCGCGGGCTTCCGCAAGAACAAGTGCTCGTCAAAGATCCTCGAGGGCATCGCCATCTGCCTGTATCCGGTGCCCTACTTCGTGATCGCGCTGGTCCTGCAAATCGTGTTTGCGTTTGTGCTCGGGTGGCTGCCGCTCCAGTCCAACATCATCGCCATCGGCGGCTGGCGGGCGTGGCTCTTGTCGCTGCTGAAGGCGTCGATCCTGCCCGCCGCGTCGCTGCTGCTGGTGGGCACGGGCTGGTGGATCATCTCGATGAAGTCGCTTGCCGGCACGACGAGCGAGGAGGATTTCGTGCTGTACGCGCGCTATCGCGGCATCCCCGAGGGCAGGATCGCCCGCAGCTATGTGCTGCGAAATTCCATTCTGACGCAGATCACCGCCCTGGCGATGAGCCTCGGCGGGGTATTTTCCGGCTCGATCATGACCGAGATCATCTTCGGCTATCCGGGCGTGGGTACGCTGATCCAAAAGGCGATTCTGCAGTCGGACTACAATATGATCCTCGGATGCATCACCATATCGATCGTCGCCATCTCCACGGCTACGCTGATCGCCGACCTCGTGTATCCGTTCATCGATCCGCGCATCCGGTACGCCTGAGGGGGATCGCATGAAAAGGTTTTGGAGAAACGCCAATTTCCGCTTGAGGACGGGGCTGATTGCGACGGCCTGCTTCCTGTTCGTCGGGTTCGTCGTCTACTACCTGCCCCACGCAAACCCGTTCGCGTACAACACCTATCCGAACAAGCTGCCGCCTTCCTGGGCGCACTGGCTGGGCACGACGGGCATGGGTCAGGACATCCTGTGGCTGCTGATCGAAGCCATCCACAACTCGCTGATGATCGGCCTGATCGTGGCGCTCATCGGCACGGTGGTGGGCGTGTTCGTGGGACTCGTGGCCGGCTTTTCGGGCGGCGCGCTTGACCGGGTGCTGATGGTAATCACCGACACCTTTGTGGTCATTCCGTCGCTGCCGATCCTGATTTTGATGACCTCGCTGATGAAGGGCAGTGCCACGGTTTTGCTGATGGCGCTGGTGCTGTCGATGTTCGCCTGGGCCTGGCCCAGCCGCCAGATCCGCTCGATGGCGCTGACGCTCAGGGAGCGCGACTTCATCCATACCGCCTGGTTTTCGGGCGAGGGGATGATCCAGGTCGTGACGACGGAGATCCTGCCGTTCGCGCTGGCCTGGTCGCTGTCGAACTTCATGAACGCCACGCTGGCGGCTATTGCATCCGAGTCGAGCCTTGCCGTGCTGGGCCTTTCCCCCGCCAACTTAATCAGTCTGGGCAACATGATCCAGTGGGCGCGCGAGCGCAACGCGATCCTGGCCAGGCAGTGGTTCTGGATCGGCTCGCCGATCGTCGCGACGGCGCTGCTGTTCATCGCCCTGTTCTTGCTGATTACGGGCTACAACGACTATATGTCGATGAAACGGGGGAGGGTGTAGCGATGCTGAACGTCGATCATCTGTCGGCCTCCTACAAGACCATCGACGGCGATGTGCGCGTTGTGAACGACATTTGCTTCCAGGTTCATGACGACGAGATTTTTGGCATTGCGGGCGAGTCGGGCTGCGGCAAGACCACGCTGCTCAAGGCGCTGTACGACATCGTCGAGTTCCCGCTGCAACTGGATCAGGGCAGCGTGACCCTGAGCGGCGAAAAGGCCGGCAGGCCGTTTGGCTTCGGCACCGGCGAGATCCGCAAGACCTGGTGGAACCACATCTCCTACATCCCACAGGCCGCCCAGAGCGTGCTGAACCCCATCGCGCGGCTGAAGCGCCAGTTCCTCGACTCCATCCCCAAGGAAGACCGGAACCCCAAGACCGAGCGGCAGACGCTTCGGCGCGTGGCGCAGTATTTGGAGGCGTTGAGCCTTAACCCGGATGTGCTGGAGGCGTTCCCGTTCCAGCTGTCGGGCGGCATGCGCCAGCGCGTAATCATCGCGCTCGCCACGTTCATGAACCCCAACGTGGTGCTGGCCGACGAACCCACCACGGCGCTGGACGTGGTGGTGCAGCGGGGCATCTTGATGATGCTGACGCGGCTGCAGCGCCAGCACGGCAACGCGCTGGTGCTGGTCAGCCACGATATGGGCGTGCACTACCAGATCACCGATCGCATGGCCATCATGTACTCGGGCAGCGTCGCCGAGCTGGGCTCCACAAAGGCCATCTTCGACGCCCCGATCCATCCGTACACCCGGATGCTGATCGGCGCGCTGCCCCGCGTGGGCGATGCAAACCCGAAGGTCGGCATCCCGGGCCGTCCGCCGGCGCTGACCGACCCGCCGCCGGGCTGCCGGTTCGCGCCCCGATGCCCCGAGGCCAGGGAGGTATGCCGGCAGGTCGCGCCAAAATTCGAGGAGATCGTGCCCGGCCGCTTCGCGGCCTGCCATTTGCTGACGGGGGAGGTGCGGTAGATGGGCGTCAAGCTGCTCGAAGTCGATCGCGTCAGCAAGGAATTTAAGATCGGCGGCATGCTGATGGGCAAGAAGCTCACGGCTGTGGACGACGTGTCGCTCGAGATCGCGAACGACGCGCCCGTCATCCTGTCGGTCGTCGGCGAATCGGGCTGCGGCAAGTCCACGCTGTGCAAGCTGATCCTGCGCCTGCACCGGCCCAGCGCCGGACGCATCGCGCTCATGGGCAACGACTACGCCGACAGAAAATCGTACGACCCCGACCGGTTCCGTCTGGACGTGCAGCCGATCTTCCAGAATCCTTACGAGTCGTTTTCAATGCGCAAGACCGTGGACACCTACCTGTTCAATACGGCGCTGCGACTGAAGCTCTGCCGCTCGCACAAGGAGGCCGAGCGGCGCGTGGATGAGGTGCTGCGCAGCGTCGGCCTGTCTCTGGCGGTCGTGAAGGGCAAGTACCCGACCCAGTTCTCCGGCGGCGAGCTGCAGCGCGTCAGCATCGCGCGCGCGCTGATCCCGCGGCCCAAGCTGATCGTCGCCGACGAGCCGGTGGCGGCCATCGACGCGTCGATGAAGATGAACATCATCAACCTGTTCAAGTCGCTGAAGGACGAGTATCGCGTGTCGTTCATCTACATCACGCACGATTTGTCGACGGCGTACTACGTGTCGGACTACATCGCCACGCTGTACCGCGGCGGGCTCGTCGAGTACGGCCCGGCCAAGGCGATCATGGGCGCCCCCGCGCACCCGTACACGGCGCTGCTGATGAACTCGGTACCGCGGGTGGGCGGCAAGTGGGACGATGCGGTGTGCATGCCCGACATGGAGGATCGGGAATACGCGATCAGCGGCTGCAAGTTCGCGCCCCGGTGCCCCTACGCGAACGACGCGTGCCGCCGCCGGCCGGAGGTTACGCAACTGCCCGGCGGGCGCGCGGTGCTGTGCTTTCATCCGCTGACTTCAGCGCAGTCGCTTTCGGATGCGGCCGTAAGCGATTGCCCTGCGCCGACTTGACTTGTAGGTTTGTCAAACATGTCGGACATTGAGGGCATTTGGGTAGGCGCCGGTTGGCGCGCGTCCCAGGTAACCGCCGATCAAATCCCACGCGCGGGGGCGGCTGCCTTTGCGCCATCTTGCGCCTGCAAAATCCTCGACGCAGCGCCGCTACGCCTTCAGATTTTGCAAGCGCAATCTGACGAAAATTCAGCGTGCCACCGCACACGTGCTTTAATCGGCGCTTACCTAGAGGGTATGGATACTCACTCCGATGAATATGTATAACCAAAAGGATTTTCTGAATGTCATGTCGAGTAAGGGATATGAGGTAAGGCGGCATGAGATCACGGATTCAAAGTGGGAGCGGCTCAGGAAGTACTTTCCAGAGCGGCAGGATGGATAACTGGGAAGGCCGAGGAGCGACGCCGGCCAATTCTGAACGGGGTTCTGTGCGGGGCGGTAAACTGGGAAGTACACGGGCATATCGGGGTCGGCCGGGGCGGAAAGACGACGAAAATCCAAGCGGACGTTGACGGCCTGGGCAATCCGACCCACATTCACTTGTCGGCGGGCAACTTCCACGATTGCAGGGATGCGGAAGTGTCGCTGTCGGCCGTGCCGCCGGATGGAACCCTCGTGCTTACGGACAAGGCTCACGGCTCAAAGGCATCCGCGATGCATCGCCACGTCAGGCGCGGATTACTGTATCCCGCCCAAGACAAATAAGGAACCATGCCTTGCGACCGGTCCCTTTCCAAGGAGCGCCACCTGGTCGAGTGTTTCTTTCAGCAACTCAAGCAGTATCGGGGTAATGCCACTCGCTTCCCGCTTCCTCGCCTGATGCGTACCCCTATGCATTCCCGGACATGCCCTGATGGGTTGATGTTCCGGGATGAAAACCTTATCAAAGAACAACCTGCAAAGACGCTGGAAGCCTTGGTGCAAGCGCAAATACACTCTGGCTTCCAGCGTTTCAGTCGATGGTGATCCAAAGATTCTTATCCTGGATACCCGTTTCTCTTTGCGTTTTCTACGCAGGCCTGTTTGGATGAAAACCCTTCCGAAGAGGCGCCTACGATCTTGCCATTTGGCGCGATTCTTCTCCAACGCCACTGCCCGGCAGCGTCCTGATAGAACTCCCATCTATCTTCCATAATTTCACCTCCTTGCATAGGGGATAACCATCGCCCTGTATTTTTACATTCTACATTGTATTATAATCTATATATTAGATACTGTCAATGATTAGAATACATGGTATAAGCAGAAAGCGAAGGAGGACACGGCGAGCTGGACGAACTTCCTGCGGCACCTCAAGGAACATGGGCTTTCGGGCACACAATTGTTTGTGGGACAAGTGTCTTGGATTGGTGGACGCGTTGGGCAATGTATTCCCCGAGGCGAAATACCAGCGGTGCGTGGTTCACTTCTACCGCAACATGTTCTCTGTGACGCCGCACGGAAAGGTGAAGGAAGTGGCGGCGATGCTCAATGCGATCTACGCGCAGGAGGACAAGCAAAGCGCACGGGATAAGGCCAAATCGGTGGTGGGCAAGCTCAGATCCATGAAGCTTAAGGAAGCGGCGGACAAACTCGAAAAGGGCATGGAGGAAACGCTGACCTATATGGACTTCCCAAGAGAGCATTGGACGCGCATCCGAACGAACAACGGGATTGAGCGGATCATGATGGAGATCCGGCGGCGTACGCGGGTTGTCGTCGCGTTCCCAGACGGCAACTCGACGTTGATGCTGGTCTGTGCAAGGCTTCGGCACGTCTCGGCCAGCAGTTGGGGCGAGAAGCGCTACCTGTGCATGGATAAGCTATCCAAATTCGACTTGGCGGAAATCCTCGCCTGACATCCTGTGGATATGATGGAAAACGCGCTCTGCGTTTCCCATAGATCCACAGGAATTACTACGACTGCGACGGTGATCCCCGCTGCTGCTATCCGACCACCGGTCGGGTTGCCCCCCACTAATGTGCGAAATAACCTTCACACGACCAATGGATTGGGCCGCAGCGCAAAGGTCTTAAGGCGCAGCCCGCCAGGGAACCGCGATCGCACATTTGTATACGCCCCCGGGAAGGGAGCGGGAATGAAAACATGGCCATAAATCATATACCCCGAGTAAATCAGCGGTTGTCTACTTCAAATATCACTTCGGCATCCCTATGACTTTTGTCTTTGTAACGTAATGCCTGCATGGTCTTTCCATCGCTGGATACGCGCGTCCCGAATTCTGTGTTCTGACCATCTGAGTGGATAAAGTCTTCAATCATTGCAACTTCCAGCAAAAATGACGCAGAAGCTCTGTCGTGAATATCCAATTTCAGGGACGCTTTGTCCAAGTCATCAACTTTATACATATACCCCTCATAGTAATCCGCGTTCTTCTTTTTTACAGCGGCAGCAAGCACATAATCCCCCGCCTGACATATCACATTTCCATTTCCAACATAAATCTGGCCGGGATCAACGAGTACCAATTGCATGGCTTCCGGATGCAATTGCTCCCGATCTCCGCGCGCACTAACAATGGTGCCGTCTACATAAATCTCATAACCACTTTTGCTTATGCCAATGATTTCACCGATTGCAATCACATCGAAATTGTTGCGCATGAAACGTTCCCACACAGTATTGTTGGCAAATGAACTTACCGATAAAGACAAAGACGCAATTACAACAATGGCCAGCACGCGTCGAATTTTCTTCATTGAATTTCACCTCATATCCCATATTAAGATCGAACCTTATTATAAAACGCTCACCGTCAATGCCTTGGCATTTGGTAAAGGTCTGCTTGTCTTGCCAGGCCCACTTGTATGTTCCATTTACATCATTTGGCATATTACCCGCTTTGAGGCATTGAGATACAAAATAGTGCAATCACCATTTGAAAAATACTTGTATCTTGAGTTTGGATTTTTACAATATTTCATAGCGTATCTTTCTGCATCCACATGTTGATAATTCAAAAATACTCAAATGTATTGCTTCTTAGAATCGTGAAGATCTTTCATTTTCAATTTTTACTTTTTATTTACATTACTATAAAAACCAAATTTTTTCAACTCTTCCACGGGAAATTTAAAGATAACTTAACCTAATATATAAACGTACATATTTAAATAAGTTTAATGATAATGATTTCACGATTGGCCTATTTACAAGGTACGCAAGTTTCTATACGTAACGCCCAGATGACTCGAACACCATTTACCACACGATCAACGTGAGCAAGTTTTACATTGGAATGGATGCATTATCGTCATAGAGCGTATCGTCGCACGGGGATAAAGACGATCAAATCATGGGAGAACCGCGCAAAGATCTTTCCCACGGGCGTTGCGTCTTTTGAGGGAGAGGTGGTTGATCCGCTCATTTTTATCGCAATGTGCAGCATATGCCCGACGTCCGTACGCGTTGGCTGCTCCCTGTCTTGACTTAACATGATCGCGCGGGTAAATGGGCTATAATACATAGAATTGAAGCGCGGACGCCTGATGAACGCGTTCCTATGCTCGATTGGTATGGGTTCGCGCCGATGCCAATGGTATGATTTATCCGAGGGGTGGCCGGCTCAGCCGGCGTTCGATATGATATGTGTGAAAGGCTCT
This sequence comes from Anaerozeibacter quisquiliarum, assembly GCF_051162045.1. Taxonomy (NCBI): domain Bacteria; kingdom Bacillati; phylum Bacillota; class Clostridia; order Eubacteriales; family Anaerozeibacteraceae; genus Anaerozeibacter; species Anaerozeibacter quisquiliarum. The sequence continues at coordinate 94,038 of NZ_JBISDI010000004.1, read as the reverse complement.
TGATTCAGGGGGGGTGCGCCTCGCGGGCGAGGTGGCGGTCAGCGGCGGCAAAAACGCCGCGGTCGCGCTGATCCCGGCGGTGCTGCTCGCGCATTCGCCGTGCACCATCGAAAACATGCCCGACATCGAGGATGTGCACGTGCTCATCGAAATGCTCAGGTGGCTGGGCGCGGGCGTGGAGTTTACAGACGGCACGCTGCGCGTCGATCCGACGACGGTCGACAAGTACAGCCCGCCACGTGATCTGGCATGCAAGATGCGCGCGTCCTACTACCTGGCCCCGGTGCTGCTGGGGCTGTTCGGCTGCGCCGAGGTGCCGATGCCGGGCGGCTGCAAGTTCGCGCCCCGGTGCCCCTACGCGAGCGACGCGTGCCGCCGCCGGCCGGAGGTTGCGCAACTGCCCGGCGGGCGCGCGGTGCTGTGCTTTCATCCGCTGACTTCAGCGCAATCGCTTTCGGATGCGGCCGTAAGCGATTGCCCTGCGCCGACTTGACTTGTAGGATGCGTGGTATAAGCAGAAAGCAAAGGAACACATGGGGAACTTAATCCTTCATTCGTAAGGCGTAACGCGCTTGCGGGTCTGACGGCGATAAAACAGCAGGCTATAAAGACCGGTCTGTATCGGGCTGGCCTCCGTATCTTGCGTCATGTGGATCGATGTGGTATACTGCCGCCATCGAAATGCCCGGGAAATCGGGATTTGACGGGAGACATTCGGATGAAAAAGTGGTTTTCGGCGCTGTTGATTTGCTCCCTCGCGAACGGCGCACTGGCGCAAAGCGGGGAAACTGAGGCGTGGACGTTGCTGGGCGATGCGTATACCTATGCATTTCCGCTCGTCATCATGGACGCGACGAAGACAGCCGCCACCAATGTGGAAGCACCCGATCTGGCAGGGCACGCGCCGATCAATCAACTGATCCACAGCCAACGGCTGGCAGACGCCGAGTCCAAGATGGTCGTTACGCCCAACGTGGACACGATCTACACGCAGGCGTGGCTGGACATCAGCGCGGAGCCGATGGTGTATGCGATGCCCGAGGCGAACCGCTTCTTCACGGTGCAGGTGCTTGACGCATGGACGAACACGCCGGCGCTGCTGGATCAGGCCGGAACCTATGCGTTCACTTTGCCCGACTGGGAAGGCACGCTGCCGGACGGCGTGACCCGCGTGGATGTGCCGACGAGTATGGTCTGGATCATAGCCCTCATTGTGCTCAACGGCGACGGCGATCTTCCTGCCGTGCGGGAGATTCAGGACGGCATGAAGCTGCTGCCCCTGAGCGCCTATGAAAGCGGCGCGGAATACCTTCCGCTCAAGGGCGAGTACCGCGCGCAAAACGATATCGTTCCCGTTCAGGCGGTGCTGTCCATGGACATGCAGACCTTCTTTGACACGGCGAACCGCCTGATCGCGGACAATCCGCCTGCGCAAGAGGACTCCGAGGTGGTGGCTTCCTTCGCGAAGCTGAACATCGGCCCCGGTCTTCAATTTGACGCGGAGCAGCTGCCCGGCGACCGCGCGGCGCAATGGCGCGAACTGCTTACCGGTCTGCGCGCGAAGCTCGTGGCTGCGGGGCGGGAATATATGCTGACGCTCGGCTCGTGGAAGTACTTTGGCGCGCCCATTGGCGATTTTGGCACGGCTTATGCGTACCGCGCCATGGTGGCGCTCGGCGGGCTGGGCGCGAACACGGTCGATATTGCCATCTATCCCAAGACCGATCTGGACGAGAACGGCGACGCGCTGACCGGCGAAAAGACCTATGTCCTGCACTTCGATTCTCTGCCGCCGACACTGGAAGGCGGATTCTGGTCCATAACCGCCTACGGAAGCGACGATTTCCTGATCGCCAATCCGCTCAACCGTTACTGCCTCAATGATCGTTCCGACCTCATGATGAACGACGACGGCTCGCTGGATGTTATCCTTTCCATAAACGAGCCGCAAAATACGAACAATTGGCTCCCTGTCTCTAAGGAAAACTTCCACCTATACATGCGCGTGTACTTACCCGACATGGCGGGTTTGGACCATTGGCAGCCACCCGTGATTACCGTACAGTTACCCGCGTCTGTGTAGACTTCCGTTTCCTCTCCGGATAGCAGGCGGGGAACCATTCCGCTTCCTACCGCCACCTTCCCCCTTTTACTCTTTGCGCGGTGTTGCCCCAATCGGCCGGCGTGCTTTCCATATCGGAATTAAGATGCCGGATCGTCAAGCCCTGCCGTCTGCACCGCACATCTTGATCTTCTCAATCACCAGGCGGCGCACGTTGTCCCTGGCCTTGACGCCCATCTTCTTGGGATCGTACAGGTCGGGTGTCGCCGCGAGCGCCTGTTTCACGCCGTCGGTGAAGGCGGCGCGCAGCTCGGTGGCAAAGTTCACCTTGCAGATGCCAAGCGCGATGCAATCCCGGACGTCTTTGTCGTGCAGCCCGGACGCGCCGTGCAGCACCAGCGGGATCGGGACGAGCTTGCGGATCTCGCCGAGCCGCGCCTTATCCAATACCGGCGTACCCACATAGAACCCGTGCGCGGTGCCGATGGCTACCGCCAGAGAGTCGATCCCCGTCTCGCGCGCGAAGCGCTCGGCCTCCTGGGGATCGGTGTTGGTGTCGGCGTCGGCGGCGAGGTCGTCCTCCTTGCCGCCCACCTTTCCCAGTTCGGCCTCCACCGGGATGCCCAGTGTCGCGCCCGCCTCCGCCACGCGCCGGGTCAGACGGATGTTGTCCTCGAGGGGCAGCGCGGAGCCGTCGATCATCACCGAGGTGTACCCGGCGTCCAGCGCCTTCACGGCCAGTTCAAAGCTGCTGCCGTGATCCAGGTGCAGCGCCACCGGAACGCTCGCCTGCCGCGCCAGCGCGCCGACCATCCCGGCGAAGACCGCCGGGCCCGCGTATTTTAGGGTGCCGGGCGTGGTCTGCAGGATGACCGGGGCCTTCGCCTCCTGGGCAGCCTCAATGACGGCCTGCGCCATTTCCATGTTCTCGATGTTGAATGCGCCCACAGCATACTTGCTGCTTTGTGCGGAAAGAAGCATTACCTTACTCGTAACCAGCATGCAACATCCCTCCATAGCTTGTTCTCCCACGTCCGAAGGGCTTGCGCGAGAAGACAATCCTGTTTCCTTGAGCCGATCGCCCGTCTTTTCCCGGCAGGCGTTTCGCCGTTCCCCATTGCCTTCTTACCGTCACACCGTCATTTTACAAAGCTGCATTTTCTTTCGCAGATATTCGCGGAGTGCTTCCTGCACAGACAGTTGCAAATCGAAAAAGTCGGGGTGCCCCGCGGCGCAGAACTTCTGCATCGTCTGGTAATACAGGTAGAAGTACCGGTTGTAGGCCTTATTTCAATCCACGCGCCCGTGTAGGGCGCGACGTTGGAGGCGGGTAGCGATGGCGGAAACCCTGCGCATTTCAATCCACGCGCCCGTGTAGGGCGCGACCGATCCGTAGCAAGACGGGCAAGACCGCGCCGCTATTTCAATCCACGCGCCCGTGTAGGGCGCGACGAATCGCGTGAGCTACAACACGAAGAATTACACCATTTCAATCCACGCGCCCGTGTAGGGCGCGACCCAAAGCCGAACGGCGTTCCATCCGCAGAACCAATATTTCAATCCACGCGCCCGTGTAGGGCGCGACGGCTTCCCGGCAAAACGTCCCTCAAAAAGCGTCAATTTCAATCCACGCGCCCGTGTAGGGCGCGACCGCTGTCCGGGATCAGGACGCCGTTGGTCAAGTTATTTCAATCCACGCGCCCGTGTAGGGCGCGACGATCAGTCCCTGCAGGCCGCGCGGCAAGACCAGGTTATTTCAATCCACGCGCCCGTGTAGGGCGCGACTGTCGTCGAAGAAAACGCGCCGGCATTCGTGGTATTTCAATCCACGCGCCCGTGTAGGGCGCGACTCATGTTCTTCGGCATCAGCGTTTCTGTGCAAATATTTCAATCCACGCGCCCGTGTAGGGCGCGACTTGCAGATGCTTTGCGTTCCCGAAGTGCTGGTCGTCGATTTCAATCCACGCGCCCGTGTAGGGCGCGACGGGAGCGGGGTGGTGCCCCTTGATCCGGTATTCATTTCAATCCACGCGCCCGTGTAGGGCGCGACGTTTGCGTTCAAGCCGCTGGACGCCGCCGGCAACATTTCAATCCACGCGCCCGTGTAGGGCGCGACCATTCCGCCCTCTGCGGTGGTTGCGTTGCTCTTGATTTCAATCCACGCGCCCGTGTAGGGCGCGACCGGGAGCTGGCGGCAGTGATTAACGCATCGGGCATTTCAATCCACGCGCCCGTGTAGGGCGCGACGGTTAGTACAATCCAAACCGGCTGCTCACGCGCTATTTCAATCCACGCGCCCGTGTAGGGCGCGACGGAACGCCTGCTGCGCATCGGCCAGATGGAACACATTTCAATCCACGCGCCCGTGTAGGGCGCGACCTGAAACGACACCTGCGGATCGACACGAACGACATTTCAATCCACGCGCCCGTGTAGGGCGCGACGATAGATCATCCGCTGTACCGGCTGCTGCACGATATTTCAATCCACGCGCCCGTGTAGGGCGCGACTCTGACTGCTTGCGTAGAACCGGTCTACTCGGATATTTCAATCCACGCGCCCGTGTAGGGCGCGACGCTTTCTCCATGTGTACACCTCACTTTCTCTGCGATTTCAATCCACGCGCCCGTGTAGGGCGCGACAGCATTACTGCCTGGAGGGGGACTTGTTGATTTTGTTACATATAACCAGATTTCGGGGAGCGAGAGACTGAAGACGGGTGGATGGACCGGGACGGATGCGTATTTTCGCGCCAATTTTGGTGCGAATCTCCGGGGGATTCTCTGGGCGGCGGGGTTCGCACACCAAGCAACCGCTGATTCATTCGGGCGTTGGCTGACAAGGAGAATTTTCGTCAGATCGCGCTCGCAAAAGCTGAAGGTGTAGCAGCGCTACTACGAGGATTTTGCGGGCGCGAAATGGCGGAAGTTCAGCCCCCACCGTGCGCGGGATTTCTTCAGCGCTTACACTAGAGAATCAACGGATTATGCGGGATTGATCGACGTAACGCACGCGCTGCATATCCTCGAAGAGCTTCGACACCTCGCCGATCATCGGCTGGGCGGGCAAGTCGAGTCGGGGCTGCGTCGCGGTGCACAGGACCACGGTGCAGCCGCAGAAGCGCACGAGGAAGCGTATTGCCTGCTCAAACAGGTGCGTGCAACGCTTGGGCAGCGCCTGGACTTCGTCGAAGATCAACACCGAGTGTGCGAGCGCGCCCATCCGACGCGCGTCCGAGTTTTCCTTTCGGTAGAGGGTGTTCAGGAATTGCACCATGGAGGTCAGCACGATGGGGCTGTCCCAGCGCTCGGTCAGCAGCCGGTATGCCGCTTCCTCGTCCTCGTTGTTTCGCACGACGCCCGAGTGGTGTTCGAGTATGCCCTCGTAGTTGTTCAGTGCCTCGCGGATGTCCGCCGCGTTCTGGTCGAGGATGGTGTTGAAGGGAATCACGTAGAAGATGCGGCGCATATGCGCACCATCGGCATGTGCGAGCGCGTAGCGCAGCGTGGAAAAGGTCTTGCCGCCGCCAGTCGGCACCGTCAGGGTGAATATGCCCGGCGGTAGACTCGCGCAGCCCAAGCACTCTCGCGAGATGCGCGTACGGATATCGTTAAGCGTAGAAGGATCCGTGAATTTCGACAAGTGCGCTTCGAGCCGCGCGAGCAACTCCGCCCAATCCGGAGGCGGTTCGCCGGGCGCGAGAGGGTCGGCGCCATGCTCAAAACAAGCGCTGTCCCAGCGGTCGGCATCTACCAGCGCGCCCAGTACCATTCGTGCAATCATGCCCAGTTGAAACGCTTGAGCATCCGATTCGAGCCGAGCAAACAGGGCGCTGATTTCCGCCTTGGCGCGCGCGAATAGCTTGTCTAGCTCATCTGCTCCAGCAATCTCGCGCAGATAATTCCCCACCGCCTCGCGATAATGCAGTTTTTCTTTCTCTTCGGAAGAAAAATACCTCAAGTAGGGCGACTCGCCCTTCTCATTCAGGCAGTCCGGCAATCCCGCGTGATGCCCATAAACCGCCATAGAAATGACCTGCGCGGTCAGCTTCGCAAATGGATCGCCGTCAAACCACCGCTCGTAGGCAAAGATCGCGCCGATCGGAGCGTGCAATACAGAACCTCGTTCCCGCAATTCGGGATGCGTGTACGACATCTCAAGGTAGTCCTGAAACGCCACCGGAGCTTTCCCCATATCATGCAACAACCCAACCAGCCGCCCCGTATCCTCAAGCCCTAATGAGCTCAAAGCTCCCCCGGCCAAATAAGCGACCTCGCGGCAATGCTCGCTCAACACCTGCCCCGCTCCATCCGTTTTTCGAAAGCGCGCGTTCATCATGTCGCTGCCTCCCGCTTGGTCGCGCGAATAACTCAATTGCCGACAGATGCTTGTTGCCGCTATTATAAATGCATAACGCTTTATTGTCAAATTTTCCCTTTTTCCGACATAAACCCGCAGGACGAGCGCACGATCAGCGTGGGTTCGAAGTGCTGGGCGAAGGCGTCGAGGTTGGCGGTCTGGGTGCTGACCAGCAGATTCATCGCCAGGCGGCAGGTCTCCTCGATGTGCAGGTCGAGCGTGGTTAATGGGGGGGCCGCGTAGGGGGCGAAAAACTGGTTGTCGCAGCCGACCAGCGCGATGTCGCCCGGCACGCGCAGGCCCATGCGCTTTAGCTGCCGCAGCGCGCCCAGCGCCACCAGGTCGTTGAAGGCGACGAGCGCGGTCGGCGGCTTGCGGCCGTTCAACTGCGCTAACAGGCCGGTGACGCAGGCTTCGCCGCCGGGCGCGTCCTCGCCGGCGGTCATCGGGTAGGGTTCGAGGCCCAGGCGCTCCATCTCGTTCAGATAGCCCTGCTCGCGGGTGTTGGGCAGCTGCGCCGCGCCCATGCCGCCGATCAACGCGATGCGCATATGGCCGAGCTTTGTCAGATGGCGGATGGCCAGCTGAGAACAGGCGGCGAGCTCGGTCACCAGGCAGGGCAGCTCGGGACAGATCTCGCGCAGGTTGATCGCCACCAGCGGCATCTGCCGCCTGAGCTTGCATATGCCCTCGAGCGCCGATGCGCTCGAGGCGTCGTCGGTCACGTCGCCCGAGAAGATCACGCCGTCCAGCCGCCGCGCAATCAGTTGGTCGAGGAAGTCCTGCTGAAGGATCGCGCCGCGCGGGATTTGAAACAGCAGCGTCGAGTAGTTGAGCCGCGTGGCCTCCTGTTGGAGCGCCACGCACATCATAGAATAGAAGGGATTGGCGAGCAGCGGCAGGATGATGCCCATCGTGTGGGTCTTCTTGCGCATCAGGCCCGTGGCCACCATGCTGGGCCGGAAGTTGTACTTTGTGACGACCGCCATCACGCGCTCGCGGGTCTGGGCGCGCACCGATGCGTTGCCGCTAATCACGCGCGAAACCGTCGCGATCGAAACCCCCGCCTCCCGCGCGATGTCAAAGATCGTGATGTGCTCGCCCATCTGCATCCCTCCCATAGTTTTGCCTTAGTATACAGTATAATGAAAGGGTTTACAAGGACGAATTGGGCAACAAATGCGCATTATGCTGCATTTATCGCAGCGCGAATGCAAATAGATCACTACGGAGGAGGCGTGTTTTACCGAATGTGTAAACCAAAAATGAATGATCCGTTGACAGACGGGGCGCGGCATGCTATAATCTGGGCGCAGAAGAAAGGGTTTACATTTGCTTGGCGCGTATCTTACGGGACAGGGCCGACGCCGGCCTCGCACCCGTACGAAATAAAGCATCGGGAGGGAATTTCTTTGAAGAAACTGTTCATGCTCCTGCTCGCGCTTACCCTCGTGCTCTCGCCGCTCGCGGCCGCCTCAGCGCAGTCGGCAAACGAACTGACCGTGTGGTGCTGGGACCCGGCGTTCAACCTGTACGCCATGGGAGAGGCCGCCAAGGTCTATCAGGAAGCCCATCCGGAGTTCAAGCTCAACATCGTCGATACTCCGTGGCCCGACCTGCAGACCAAGCTCACCACGATGGCCATGTCCGGCGACCTCTCCGGCATGCCCGACATCTTCCTCTGCCAGGACAACGCCTTTCAGAAGAACGTCATCAACCTGCCCGATCTGTTCGCCGATCTGACCTCGGGCGGCGTGGACTTCTCGAAGTTCCCGGGCGCGAAGGTGGCCTACTCGGTCGTGGACGGCAAGAATTACGGCGTGCCCTTTGACAACGGCACCACGATCCAGGCCATGCGCGTAGACATCCTGGAAAAGGCCGGCTACACGATCGCCGACCTCGCCGACATCACCTGGGATCGCTTCATCGAGATCGGCAAGGACGTCAAGGCCAAGACCGGCCTGCCGATGCTGTCCGGCACCGCCGGCGAGCCCGACCTCGTGATGATTATGCTGCAGAGCTGCGGCGCGTCGCTGTTCAAGGAGGACGGCTCGCTCAACATCAAGGACAACGCGGCGCTCAAGAAGGTCGCGGAATACTTCGCCACCATGGTCAAGGAGGGCGTCTACGTCGAGGCCAACGGCTGGGACGGCTACATCGGAACCTTCATCGGCGGCAACTGCGTAGGCACGATCAACGGCTGCTGGATTCTGGGCTCCATCCAGACCGCCAAGGACCAGGCCGGCAAGTGGGCGCTGACCAACATCCCGAAGGTGGACATCGAGGGCGGCACCAACTACTCCAACAACGGCGGCTCCTCCTGGGGCGTGTCCGCCGGCAGCAAGAATTATGCGCTGGCCAACGACTTCCTGGCGGCCACCTTCGGCGGCTCCGTGAAGTTCTATGAGACCATCCTGCCGGCCTCCGGTGCGCTGGCCACCTACCTGCCCGCCGGCGACAGCGCGGTGTACAACGAGCCCAGCGAGTTCTTCGGCGGCCAGAAGATTTTCGCCGACATCACCGCTTTCGCGGCCAAGGTGCCCTCCAACGCCACCGGCGCCTACTACTACGAGGCGCGCGACGCCGTCTCCACCGCCATCCACCAGATCCTGACCGGCACGGACATCGACGCGGCGTTCGCCGAGGCCGACGCCACCGTCGCCTTCAAAATGGGCGCGTAATACAGATTTCGAGCAATGATCGAGGGGGCGGCCCATCTTCATTCCCCTTCATTCCCCTCCTTAAAGGAGGGGAATGAAGGGGGCGCTCCCCTTGACGCATATGCTTCCACAGGGGGGATGGCCGTGATTACAGAAAAACCTGCAAACCGGGCGGGGAAGGCGGTCGGAGCGTCGCTCGACCGCCGTCAAAGCATCACCGGCTGGGCGTTTCTCTTGCCGGCCAGCCTCATGATCGCCTGGATGAACTTTTATCCGATGGTGCAGGCGGCCTTGCTGTCGCTTAAATCGGGCCAGGGCGCGAAGCTTAGCTACGCGGGCCTCAGAAACTATGAATACCTGGTCCGCGACCCAATCTTCCGCCAAGCCATGACCAACAACTTCCTGTTCCTGCTCATCCAGGTGCCGGTCATGCTGGCGCTGGCGCTCGTGCTGGCCACGCTGCTCAACGACCCGAAGCTTAAATTCCGCGCCCTGTTCCGCACGCTGATCTTCCTGCCGTGCGCGACCTCGCTGGTGTCCTATTCGATCATCTTCCGCACGCTGTTCGACGTGAACGGCTTCATCAACATGGCGCTGATTCGGATGGGCCTTCTATCGGAAGGCATCAACTGGCTCAACAACGCCTGGACGTCCCGCGCGGTGGTCGTCGTGGCGCTGATCTGGCGCTGGACAGGCTACAACATGGTGTTCTACCTGGCCGGACTCCAGTCGATCGAGCCCTCGATCTACGAGGCCGCGCGCATCGACGGAGCCTCCTGGTTCCAGCAGTTTCGCAAGATCACGGTGCCTATGCTGCGGCCGATCATCTTGCTGACGGCGATTCTGTCCACCAACGGAACGCTCCAGCTATTCGATGAATCGATGAACCTGACCCGAGGCGGGCCCGCCAACATGACGATCACCATGAGCCACTACATCTACAAGGCGACCTTCGAGCAGGTGCCCAAGTTTGGGTACTCGGCGGCGATGTCGTTCGTGATCTTTATCCTGGTGGCGATCCTGGCGCTGCTCCAGATGAAGGTGGGTGACAAGCGATGAAGCGCACACTTGCGACGATTTTCAAATACCTTTTCCTGATCGTGGCAGCGCTGCTCTCGGTGTTTCCCTTATACTGGATGGCGGTGTCAGCCACCAACGAGAGCGCCGTGGTGCTCGGCGGCGCGATGCTGCCGGGCGCGAACCTCGTGCAAAACTACCGCGCGCTGCTGGCCTCGCAGGACCTTATGCTGGCGATGAAGAATTCGTTCGTCACCGCGACCTTGCAGACCGTGCTGGCGCTCGCGATTTGCTCACTGGCCGGCTACGGCTTTGAGATCTACCACGACAAGGCCAAGGACCGCGTGATGTCGACCCTGCTGCTGGCGATGATGGTGCCGATGGCGGCCACGCTGATCCCGCTGTTTCGCATGTTTTCGCAGATGAAGCTGCTGAACACCTACACGGCGTTCATCCTCCCGGGCATCTCGACGCCGTTTTTGATTATGATGTTCAGGCAGAACGCGCGCGCGTTCCCCCACGACATCATCGAGGCGGCGCGCATCGACGGGCTTAGTGAAGTGGCCATCTTCTTGCGCATGTTCATCCCCACGATGAAGTCCACCTACGCGGCGGCGATGACGATTACGTTCATGAACGCCTGGAACAGCTACCTGTGGCCCAAGGTCGTCATGCAGGGCAACGAGGCGATCACCATGCCCATGCTGATCGCCAACCTGATCGCGGGCTACGTGACCGACTACGGCGCGCTGATGCTGGGCGTGCTGCTGTGCACACTGCCCACCGTCGTGATCTTCTTCGCGCTGCAAAAGTTCTTCACCGAGGGCATTGCCGGGTCGGTGAAATGAGTCGCGCGAGTCCTGCCGCGGCCGTATTCGCGTGAGTTGGGAAAACCAATGTTAACCGGAGGTGCACCATGAAGGCGACGAAGCCCACCCTGGACTTCTTGTACGATCCGCGCGTGTTTCAGGTAAATCGGCTGGACGCGCATTCCGACCACGCGATCTATGCCGGCAAGGCGGAGGCCGACGCGGGCCAAAGCAGCCTGACGAAATCGCTGGACGGCCAATGGAAGCTGCATTACGCGCCCGGTATCGACGCCCGGACGTTGGGCTTCGAGGCGGCGGACTTCGACGCCTCCGGCTGGGCCGATATGCCGGTGCCTGGCTGCCTGGAGATGAACGGCCACGGCATACCCCACTATGTCAATGTGCAGTACCCCTGGGACGGCTGGGAGGCGATCGATCCGCCCGCCATCCCGAAGAAAAACCCGGTGGCCGAGTACGTCACCGACTTCGAGCTGCCGGGAAACTTCTTCGGCAAGCGCGTCGTGCTCAGCTTCGACGGCGCGGCGACCGCGCTGTACGCCTGGGTTAACGGCACCTTCTTGGGCTACGCCGAGGACGGTTTCACGCCCTCGCACTTCGATGCGACCGAACTGCTGAAAGCGGGCAAGAACCGGCTGGCGCTGCGCATCTTCCGCTACTCGACCGCCTCCTGGCTTGAGGACCAGGATTTCTGGCGCTTTACCGGCCTGATTCGCGGCGTGCGGCTGAGCGCGCAACCGGCGGCGCATGTGGAGGATTTGTTCGCCAAGGGGCTCCTGGACGACGATTATGTAGGCGGCGCGCTGGAGTTGGATGTCAAGCTCAAACTGCCGAAGGATCGGCAGGTGACCGTCCGCGCGGAGTTGGCGGACGAACGCGGCGCGGAGGCGCTGGCCTTTGACCTGCCCGCCGAGCCCCATGTGCGCGTGCGAAAGCCGATTGCCGCGCCCCGTCAGTGGAGCGCGGAGCGGCCCCACCTGTACCGGCTGCGGCTGACGCTGACCGACCCCTCGGGCGAATGCGAGGTCGCCGAGACCATGGTCGGCTTCCGGCGCTTCGAGATAAAGGACAAGCTGATGCTGCTGAGCGGCAAGCGTGTGGAGCTCCGCGGCGTCAACCGCCACGAGTTCAGCGCCACGGGCGGGCGCACGGTGAGCGAGGAGGAACTTAAGACCGACCTGCTCACGATGAAGCGCAACAACATCAACGCCGTGCGCACCTGCCACTACCCGGGCGACAGCCGACTGTACGCGCTGTGCGACCGACTCGGCCTCTACGTGATCGACGAGGCCAACATGGAAACCCACGGCTCCTGGTCGAATCCCCGCGGCATCAACTGGGACAAGGCCGTGCCCTGCGACAGGCCCGAATGGCAGGGGGCGGTTGACGACCGCGCTCGCTCGATGGTGCTTCGCGACAGGAACCATCCCTCGGTCCTCATGTGGTCCTGCGGCAACGAGAGCCACGGCGGCTCGGTGATCCACAACATGTCGAACCTGATCCGCTCGCTCGACGACACGCGGCTGGTGCATTACGAGGGCGTGTCCAGCGACCGGCGGTATAACGACACGAGCGACGTGGAGAGCCGCATGTACACCAAGCCCTGGGATGTGGAGAAATACCTGAAGGACAACCCCGCAAAGCCCTACATCCTGTGCGAGTACGCCCACGCGATGAACAACTCGGTGGGCGACCTGTTCAAGTACATGGATCTCATGGAGCGCTACCCCATGTTCCAGGGCGGGTTCATCTGGGACTACATCGACCAGACGATTTTGGCCCGCGCGCCAAATGGGCGGCAGCGCTACGCCTACGGCGGCGACTTCGGCGACCGGCCCAACGACCGCGGCTTCTGCGCCAACGGCCTGCTGTTCGCCGACCGGACGCCCTCGCCCAAGATGCAGGAGGTCAAGTACCTGTACCAGGGCGTCAAGATCCTGCCTGAGAGGGGCGGCGTGCGGCTGGTCAACCGGAACCTGTTCGCGGGCGTGGAGGAATACGCGCTCAAGTACGAGCTGCTGAAGGACGGCGCCCGAATCGCCTCGGGCGAGGTTCAGCCGCGCGTGGCGGCGGGCGAGGAAGAGTTCATCGCGCTGAATCTGCCCCCCTGCGACGCCCCCGGCGAGTACGCGCTCAACTGCGCGCTGGTGCTCAAGGCAGACGCGCCCTGGGCCGCGGCCGGCTACGAGCAGATGCACGGCCAGCATGTGTTCAAGGTAAAAGCCAGGCAAGCGGCGAGCGAGGGCGAGGTGCGCGTGATCCCCGGCGACTGGAACATCGGAGCGGGGGCGAATGGACGCGACATGCTGTTCTCGTTCAAGGAGGGCGGGCTGGTCTCGCTGCGCAAGGCGGGCGGCCCCGAGCTGATCGAAACGCCGTTCAAGCTGAGCCTGTTCCGCGCCCCGACCGACACCGACTACGGCAACGGCCTCGACCGCGACATGGCGTACTGGCGCGCGGCCACCACCTGCAGCCGCGTCGTCGACGCGAAGCTGTCCGCGCCCGGCGAGCCGTTCGCGATTACCCACGTCTATGCGCTGCCCATCGTGCGCGACACCTTTGCGCACATCGGCTACCGGCCGCTGCCCGACGGCGCGGTCAGGGTGACGCTCGATCTGCCCGCCGTCCATGGCATGGGGGATATCCCCGCCGTAGGGCTGTCGCTCAGGATGCCCAAGGCGTTCCATAGGCTGAAATGGTACGGCCTGGGTCCGGAAGAGAACTACATCGACCGGCTGCACGGCGCGCGGCTGGGCATTTACGAGACCACCGCCGAGGCCAACCTTACCCGCTACGCGGTGCCGCAGGAATGCGGCAACCGCGCCGGCGTGCGCTGGATGGAGGTAACCGACGAGGCGGGCGCGGGCCTGCGCGTCGAGATGGACGGCTTGCCGCTCGAGGTCGCCGTGCTGCCCTACACCGCGGGCCAGCTCGAAAACGCGCTGCATCCGGACGAGCTGCCGCCCGTCACCTACACGGTCGTGGACGTGGCCATGCGCCGCATGGGCGTCGGCGGCGACGACGGCTGGGGCGCGAAGACCCACCCGGAATTTACGATCGACGGCGAGGTGCCGCACAGTTTCTCGTTCATCATAAGGGCGATCTAGGTAACCGCCGATCAAATCCCACGCGCGGTGGCGGCTGCCTTTGCGCCATCTTGCGCCTCAAAAATCCTTGACGTAGCGCCGCTACGCCTTCAGATTTTGCAAGCGCAATCTGACGAAAATTCAGCGCGCCACCGCACGTGTGCTTTAATCAGCGCTTACCTAACCTCCGGCGCGGCTTCCGCCCATCCCCCATTTCCCTCCTTGGAGGGGAATGGGTACGGGCCGGGCGCCGCCTCATCCAACGACTGATCTACGAAAGCGAGACACATCCCCATGAAGAACCGCTTGCTCAAAAACCCTCTGCTGCGTACGCTGTTCGAGCTGCGCGGCAATCCGCGCGCCTGCATCTACACCGAGCCCCTGTGGGGGCTGTCGATGAACCTGTGCCTGCCCTACGTCAGCGTATACATGTTGGCGCTGGGCATGAACGACGTGCAGGTGGGCGTGATCGCCTCGATTTACATGTTTTCGCAGATGGTGTTCGCGTTCCTGTCCGGCGTCATCGTCGACAAGATGGGACGCCGGCTCAGCACCCTGGTGTTCGACATCGTATCGTGGAGCCTGCCCTGCCTGATCTGGGCGTACAGCGAGGGATTCTGGTTCTTCGCGGTCGCGGCGCTGCTCAACGGCACGATGAAGATCACCACGGTGTCCTGGGACTGCCTGCTGGTGGAGGACGCGCCCCGGGACAAGATCACGCACGTCTATTCGTGGGTGCTCATCGCCGGTAACCTGTCGGCGCTGTTCGCGCCGATATCCGCCGTGCTGGTCGCGCGGCTCACGCTGGTGCCTGCCGTGCGCATCCTCTACATCAACGCCTTCGTCGTCATGACGGCCAAGGTGCTGCTGCTGTACAAGTACTCCACCGAGACAAAGGTCGGCGTCGTTCGCCGCGAAGAGGCCCGCGGCAAGTCGTGGGGCGAGATGCTGTCCGGCTACAAGGTGGCGGTGCGCATGATCCTGCATTCGCGCGGGACCAAGTTCGCGATCGTCATCAGCGTCCTGGTCGAGATCGTCGCCATGCTGAGCATGACCTTCTGGCAGATCATCGCGTCGCGCCGGATCGGCATCCCCGACGCCCTGTTGCCGCTGTTCCCGATGGTGCGCAGCGTGATGTCCATCGCTCTGTTCTTCACGGTGCTCTCACGCATACGCCAGTCGCACATCAAGGCGCCGCTGTACGGGGGCTTTGTGAGCGCGATCATCAGCTGCCTTTTGCTGATCGCCATACCGGCCGCCAGCCCATGGGGCTACGCGCTGCTGTTCGCCTCGCTGCTGTTCGAGGCGCTGGGCGGAGCCGTGCTGGGCACGCTGCGCGAGTCGTTGGTCGCCATCCACGTGGACCCCGAGCGCCGCTCGGGCATCATGGCGCTGTTGCAGACCGTGGTCATGCTGGTCAGCGTGCCCTTCGGCTACATCGGCGGGCTGCTCAGCGACATTTCGAAGGTGCTGCCCTTTGTGCTGAGCATCGCGCTCTTGCTGCTCGGCATGCTGGCGACGGGGATATTCTTTCGCAGTACAAAGGCGTAGGGGGGAAAACATGTACAGCTATCGCGATCAGGTCTCATTTGAGGGCGAGGGGCGGTTCTATCGGGGCAACATCCACTGCCATTCCACGGCGTCCGACGGGCGGTTGGAGGCGCCGGAGCTGGCGCGGCGGTACCGCGAGGCGGGTTATGACTTTTTGTGCTTCACGGAGCACGAACTGTTCACGGCGCGGCGGGACCTGTGCGCGCCGGGGTTCCTGGTGATTGCGGCGGCGGAGTGGTCATGCCACAGCGACCGGGCGTCGGGCGCGAAGGACCGGTGCCACCACGTGGGCGTCATCGAGGGCACGCAGGCGATGCTGGACGCCGCGCCGCTCGGGCGGTACCAACCGGGTGAGGTTTTCCCGCGGCTGTCTTTCGAGGGAGAGGCCAGCGCGCGCAGGATGCTGGACGAAATTCACGGCCACGGCTGCATCGCGGTGTACAACCATCCGGCGTGGTCCCGCGTGCGGCCCGAGGACATGGGGCTGCTGGGCGGATTTTGCGCCATGGAGGTGCACAACCGCGGCTGCGAGCTGGAGAATTTCACGGGGTTCAACGAGGCGCACTGGGACAGTTTGCTGTCCGACGGCTCGCGCGTTCGCGCCGTGGCGGCGGACGACAACCACAATCTGGGCCTGCCCGACGATTCGTTCGGCGGCTGGATCATGGCGCGCGCGGGTTCATTGACCCAGGACGCCATCGTGCAGGCGCTGATCGACGGCGACTTTTATGCCACCACGGGGCCGGAGATCCTGCGCTACGGCGTGGAGGGCGGCGTCGCGTTCATGGAGTGCGGCGGCGTGAACCAGGTGAACTTCGTCGCCGGCGGCGGCATCGGCTGCGGCTCGACGGTGTGGGATCTCGAAGGCGGCGACGGCGTGACGCGGGCAGAGCATCGGATCAGCGGGCGGGAGCGCTACATCCGCATCCGCTGCCAGCGCAGGGACGGCAAGATCGCCTGGAGCCAGCCGATGTTCCCGCAGGAGGCGCCATGACGGCGCTCAGTGGGAACCAACTGAAACGGCGGGGTCTCGTGATGGGCTGCTGCTGGCTCATGTATACCATCGTGTATCTGCTGCGCAACAACCTGTCGGTAGCCCTGCCCTACATCGAGGCGGAATACGGCATCTCCCGCGCGTCGCTGGGGTTTATGTCGAGCGTGTTTCTATGGGTGTATGGGTTGGGGCAGCTGGTCAACGGTTACATCGGGGACCGGATCAGCGCAAAGTACTTCATGCTGCTGGGGCTCGGGATGGCGTCGCTGATGAACGCCTTCTTCGCGATGACGCACAGTTACTGGATGATGGTGCTGTGCTGGGCGGCGAATGGCTGGTTCCAGTCGATGCTGTGGGGCCCGATCATCAAGACCGTCGCCAACTGGTATGAGCCGGGCAAGGGCGGCCGCGCGATGATCGCCATCAGCACGTCCGCGGCCGTCGGCGGGCTGCTGGCGATGGGGCTATCGGGGCTGCTGGCGTCGGATACGGGCTGGCGCAACATCTTCCTCGTGCCCGCGCTGATCGGCGGGGCGTACCTCGCACTGCACCTGCTGGCGTTCCAGGACCGCCCTGCAAACGCAATCGACCGGATCGCCGCGCTACCCAACCGGCCCGCCGTGCCGATGGCGGCGATCCTCAGACGGCGCGACGTTCAGTGGGTCACGCTGGCCTGCTTCTGTCAGGGCATCGTGCGGGACGGCATTTCGCTGTGGGCGGCGCTGTTCTTCATGGAGGCGTATGGGCTCGATGTGAAGCGCGCGGTGCTGTTCGCGCTGGTGATTCCGGCGGCGAACTTTCTGGGCGTGATCGCGATCGGGCAATTGTACAGGAAGTTCCCGCGGCGGCTCGCGCGGATGGCGGCGCTGACATTTCTGATGGGCGCGCTGATGACCGGCGCGCTGAGCTTCCTGTGGGGCATGGGTGCGCTGGTGGCGATGGCGCTGCTGGCGCTGGCGTCGGGCACGATGTGCGCGGCGAACACCTTGCTCTTGGGCGTGTATCCGATATCTTTTGCCGAGGAGGACCGAGTCAGCAGCGTGACGGGCCTGTTGGAGTTCAGCGCCTACCTGGCCGCCGGTTGCACGGCGGTGCTGTCCGGCTTCCTGCTCGACCGAATGGGCTGGCAAGGTGTGATCGCGCTGTGGCTGGGCGTGGCGCTGGTGGGCGCCGCGGCGCTGATTGTGGCGGAGAAGGTGAAAAATTGAAGGGCGCGCACGGTTGAAAATGTTTGTGTATTTTGTTATGATGTCGATGGAAGATTATGGCGCCGCAAAGAAAGGAAGGGTACTCATGAATCGCAAATCGCTTTGTGCTTTACTCCTTGCGCTGATGCTGACCGCCCTGATGGCGCTGCCCGGGGCCGCCGCACAGACGGCCGAGCCCAAGGGCAAGCTGACCATCCTGCACACCAACGACGTGCATGGCCGCGCGGTGGCGAGCCCGGCGGACGGCGTGTTCGGCTACGCCGCGGTCGCCAAGCTCAAACACGACCTCGAGGCGGCGGGCGACTCGGTGCTGCTGCTGGACGCGGGCGACGCCGCGCAGGGCATGCCCATCGTCAATTTGAGCTACGGCCAGACGGCGATCGAGTTCATGAACGCCGTCGGCTACGACGCCATGACCCCCGGCAACCACGAGTTTGACTGGGGCTCGGACAACCTGCTGAAGATATTGGAGGAGGCCAAGTTCCCCGTGGTGTCGGCCAACATCATGGACAAGATCAGCGGCGAGCCGATGTTCAAGCCCCATGTGATCCTGGACACGCAGGCCGGCTACAAGGTGGGCGTGTTCGGGCTGTCGACGCCCGAGACGCTGACCAAGGCCCATCCCGACAAAGTCAAGGGGCTCAGCATCCTCATGGGCGAGGAACTGTACAAGGCGGCCCAGGCGCAGGTGGATGCGCTCAAGGCCGAGGGCTGCGACCTGATCGTGTGCCTGTCGCACCTGGGCGTGGCCGACGAGAGCGCGCCCAACCGCTCGACCGACGTGCTCGAAAAGGTCGGCGGCATCGACCTGATGATCGACGGCCATAGCCACACCGTGATCGACGGCGGGAAGATGGTCGGCGACGCGCTGCTGACCAGCACCGGCTCGTACTTCGGCGCGATCGGCAGCGTATCCTATGACGGCGAGGCGCTCAAGGCGAGCCTTGTCTCGGCCAAGGTGGATTCGGCCGCCGCGAAGCTGGGGCTGATCGCCTTCCAGGGCGACGCCGAGGTGGCGGACGCCGTGAATTCGGTGGATAAGGTGGTCAAGGAGCAGCTCAGCCAAGTGTTCGCCACGACCGAGGTGCTGCTCAACGGCGAGCGCGACCCGGGCGTGCGCACCGAGGAGACCAACCTCGGCGACTTTGCGGCGGACGCGCTCTTGTGGGCGGCGCGCAGGGCGCTGGGCGAGGACCAGGTGGCGGCCGCGCTGACCAACGGCGGCGGCATCCGCGCCAGCATCCAGCAAGGCGACATCACGATGAACGACATGAAGACGGTGTTCCCGTTCGGCAACCAGGTGACGGTGCTCAAGGTGACGGGCAAGGAACTGCTCGAGGCGCTCGAGGCCGCGACCCATACGACGCCCGACGCGATCGGCGCGTTCCCGCAGGTGGCGGGCATCGAACTGACGATCGACACCGCCGTGCCCTATGAGCAGGGCGAGCAGTACCCCGACTCGACCTATTACGCGCCCGCGAAGCCGGGCAGCCGCGTGACGATCCAGGAGGTGGGCGGCCAGGTATTCGATCCGGAGGCGCTGTACAACATCGCGACCAACGACTTCACCGCGGCGGGCGGCGACACCTACTACGCGTTCCGCTATGCCAATCAGACCAGCGGCTACATGACCGGCGTGGCGCTCGAGGACGCGCTGGTGAGCTACGTAACCGAGGAACTGGGCGGCAAGGTAACCGAAGCCCGGTACGGCGCGCCCCAGGGCCGCATCACGATCAAGTAGGGTCGGCCTGCGCTCCCGATGATGACTTTGGGCGCTGCCATTTGGCAGCGCCCAAATCGTCAGGACGAGCTCCCGCCGCGCGAAACAGGCCCCGCCTACCACCGCTTCACGAAATTCTTCTGCTCCTTGCGCATCCGATAGCCGCAGGCCAAATAGAACCGGTGCGCGCCGGTGCGGTCGAAGCCCGAGACCAGACGCATGCCGATTGCGCCTGATTTGCCGGCCCAGTCCTCAGCGGCGGCGAGCAGCGCGCGGCCGATGCCGCGCCCTTGCGCGACGGGGTCGACGGCCAGCGCCAGGATATTTTTCTGGCAGCCGCCGTAGACGGTGTCGTAGTCGGCGGCGTGGATGTAGCCGAGCACATCCCCCGCGTTTTCGGCCACCCATAGCCGATTGTGCGCGCTGTGAAGCAGCAGCGTAAGCTGCGCGCGGGTCTCGGCCTCCGGGCAGTCGTAGCCCAGCGCGGCCCGGTTGATGCGGCAGATGGCCGCGGCGTCGCAGGCGCGGGCCTCGCGCACGCGCCAGGGAGCGGCGGGCGTCCCGGCCTCGGAAGCCTCGATGATCGCGTCGTGCGCATGGCTTTTCTCGTTCATTGCGCCTCCACCTCAGCAATACCACTTGATCTTCGCGGGGTTCGGCTCGTTCTCGACGGCCACGGCGCGCAGCGCCGCCGCGATATCGGCGCAGACCTCGTCGGCGATCGCCGCATAGGCCTCGGCGCTCGCCTCCAGCCCGATGCGATCATACGCAACCGCCGCCGCGCCATAGAAGTACAGCCCGAGCGCGTGCGATAGCGTGTGCACGACCGCCGAGGCCTGCCCGACCGCGCGCGCCGCCGCCTGCGCGGCGGGGTCCGCATCCAGTTCGCGCGCGGCGGCGTGGCATTCGTTCAGGATGCGCTGGCGGGCCGCGGGGAATTTCACCTTTCCGTTCAGGTAGTCGCGCGCGGCGGCGAGCGCGCCGCGCGCTCGCCCGTCGCCGGGGCAGCGCCTTTCAAAGATCGGCAGGAAATGGGCTTCGGCATAGTCGATGCACCAGTTGCAGATGGTCGGCTTGCTCTGCGTGTCGATCAGGCGCATCAGCGCCGTCGCTCCCGGCCCGCCCGCGTCGCCCAGCATCTTGCGAAGCTTCTTTGCCATCACGGATCCTCCGGATTCGCGATCTCAAAATCCTCGGATCTGAAGTTGCTGTAGTACCGGCCGCCGCTCGCCGTGAACCTCAGCACGCAATAGTCCGGGTCGGTCACGCCGCCTGTATAGTAGCGGGTATCGCCGTCGCGCCACGCCCCTTCCCTGGCCTCGGCGTCCTCCAAAACCTCCATGGTGCCCAGCAGCTGTACGCCCCGGAAGAACCGCTTGTCGAAGAAGTAGACGCAGGCCTTTGGGTTCGCCCGGTACTGCGCTACCCGCATGGAGGAGGTGTTGGTGGTGAACACAAACGTGCGAATCCCCTCGCGCATGCGGGGCGGCAGCATCGCCTTCATCTGCGGAAAGCCATTTCCGTCCACCGAGCCGACGAACGCCACGCCTTGCTTGTCGATCAGGTTGCCGATGGTCTGTTCGGGGTTGCGCATGGGGGATTCCTCCTAATAATTATTTGGCTTGGCCGCTGCTTCGGGCAGGAGCGCCTCACGGGTCTGCACCATGCCGTTCACAAGTATCGCCCAACGGGCACCCGTCGCACAGGGGTTTCTTCCGGCAATGTGCCTTGGCGTGCACGACGATCAGCGCGTGAAAGCTGTTGTAGAGCGGCGCGCTGCGCGGAAGGCCCGCCTCGAAGTACCGCTTGACCGCCTCATAGCCCGCGCCCGCGTCGATCGGGTATCGAAAGCAGAGCCGCATGGTGTAGGCGTCCACCACGAAGGTCGGGTGCCCGAAGGCGTACAGCAGGATCGAATCGGCGGTTTCCGGTCCGACGCCCTTTACCGACATAAGCTCGGCGCGCAGTTTTTCGAGCGGCTCGCGCCGGACGGTCGGCACGTCGAAGCCGTAGCGCGCGAACCATTCGGTGACGGCCTGCAAATACCGCGCCTTCTGATTGAAGAACCCCGCCGGGCGGATGATCTGCGAAAGCTCCGCGAGTTCCAGGCGCAGCACTTGCTCGGGCGAGAGCGCGCCGCCGAAGCGCGCGATGGCCTTTTCCACATTGCCCCACGCCGTGTTTTGCGTCAGCACCGCGCCGACGATGACCTCGTAGGGCGTTCCCGCCGGCCACCAATGCGGCTCGCCGTAGCGGGCGAGGAGGGTTTCGTGTAGCGATAACAAAGGATGATTCGTCATGGCTTCAGTATACCTCAGCCGCGCGCGAGCGTCAATCGAAGGTTAATCCTGCGTTTCTTGACAAACCCCGAGGTGGGCACTACAATCGGATATTGATGGAGCGATTGGGGGAGGCTTTCGACGTGCAGCCGTTTACGAAGGGGCTCCGGGATGGGGTGGCGATCGGGCTGGGGTATCTGTCGGTTTCGTTTTCGTTTGGGATCAACGCGGCGCAGGGCGGGCTTACGATCCTGCAGACGGCGCTGATCTCGATGACCAACCTGACCTCGGCGGGGCAGCTCGCGGGGCTCAAGCTGATGATCGCGCTGGCCCCGCTCGCGGAGCTGTTCCTGGTGCAGCTGACGATCAACATCCGGTACGCGCTGATGAGCATGTCGCTGACGCAGAAGCTCGACGATTCGATGACGCTCGCGCACCGGCTGGGCGCGGCCTTCTTCATCACCGACGAGGTGTTCGCCGTGGCCAGCAGCCAGGACGGCCTGATCGGCAAGTCCTATCTCTACGGCCTGGCGGCGATGCCCTACCTGGGCTGGGCGCTCGGCACACTGCTGGGCGCTGCCGCCGGGTCGCTGCTGCCGGCGAGCGTGACCACGGCGCTCGGCGTCGCGATCTACGGCATGTTCATCGCGATCATCGTGCCGCCGATGAAGAAACTCAAAGCCGTGCGGCTGGTGGTGCTGGTCGCGCTCGGGCTGAACCTTATGCTCAAGTACGTCCCGCTGTTTGATTTCATTTCAGACGGGGTGGCCATCGTGCTGTGTTCGGTCGTGGCGGCGGGCGTAGGCGCATACTGCCGCCCCGCCGAGGAGGGCGCGTAGATGCG
Source organism: Anaerozeibacter quisquiliarum (assembly GCF_051162045.1). NCBI lineage: Bacteria > Bacillati > Bacillota > Clostridia > Eubacteriales > Anaerozeibacteraceae > Anaerozeibacter > Anaerozeibacter quisquiliarum. The sequence goes on along the minus strand of NZ_JBISDI010000004.1, from coordinate 71,431 downwards.
ATATGAGCTGTTCTGGCCCTATCTGCTGGTGATGGCCGCGACCACCTATCTGACGCGCGTGATCCCGTTGGCGCTGTTTCGGCGGCGCATCAGGAGCCGCTTCGTGCGCTCGTTCCTGATGTACGTGCCCTACGCGGTGCTGGCCGCGATGACGCTGCCGGGCGTCCTGTACGCGACCGGGTCGATCTGGACCGCGGCGGCGGGGCTGATCGCGGCGGTGGTGCTCGCGTGGATGGAGAAGCCGCTGCTGACCGTGGCCATGTGCGCGTCGCTCATGGTGCTCGTCGCGCAGTGGGCGCTGGGGATGATGTAAACGCGGGAGGGTGCGATGCGAAGCCTGTGGAAGTTTCTGAGGCCCTATAAGAAGGAAAGCATACTCGGGCCGCTGTTCAAGCTGCTGGAGGCGGGCTTCGAGCTGTTCGTGCCGCTGGTGGTGGCGGCGATCGTGGACAGGGGCATCGGCGGGCGCGACGGCGCGCTGGTTGGGCGGTACGGCATGCTGCTGGTGGCGCTGGGCGTCGTGGGCATGGTCAGCGCGATCACCGCGCAGTATTTTGCGGCGAAGGCCGCGGCTGGCTTCGCCACCGGCGTGCGGCGCGCGCTGCTCGATCGGATCCAGGGCATGTCCTACGCGCAGCTGGATCAGGCGGGCACGGACACGCTGATCGCGCGACAGACACACGACGTGGGTCAGGTGCAGACCGGCGTGAACCTGACGCTGCGGCTGTTTCTGCGCTCGCCGGCGATCGTGCTCGGCGCGGCAATCATGGCGTTCACGATCGACGCGCGCGCGGCGCTGGTCTTCGTCGCCGCGATTCCGCTCTTATCGCTGATCGTGTTCGGCATCATGGCGTACACGATCCCGCTCTACCGCAAGGTGCAAAACGGGCTCGACCGGCTTTTGTCGCTTACGCGCGAGAACCTGACCGGCGTGCGCGTGATCCGCGCGTTTCACCGCGAGGATGCCGAGATCGACGAGTTTGACGCGCGCAATCGCCGTCTCAGCGAGGCGCAGCGCTTCGCGGGGCGCATTTCGGCGCTGATGAATCCGGCCACCTACCTGGTGCTCAACGGAGGGCTGATCGTGCTTTTGTGGACCGGCGCGGCGCGGGTGGACGCGGGCGCGATCTCGCAGGGCGCGGTGATCGCGCTGGTCAATTATCTATTGCAGATCCTGGTCGAGCTCGTCAAGCTGGCGAGCCTGATCGTCTCCGTCACGCGCGCGATGGCCTGCTGGAGCCGCGTGGAGGACGTGCTGCGGACACCCCGGGGCGAGGGACCGGGCGGGACGGCGCCGCCGGCGGCGCTCGCGCTCGCGCATGTGTCGTTCGAAAATGTGTCTATGCGTTACCCCGGTGCGCTCGCGCAGGCGCTGACCGGCGCGACGCTTTCCGTGCCGCGCGGGCAGACGGTCGGGGTGATCGGGGGCACGGGCTCGGGCAAGACCACGCTGGTCAACCTGATCCCGCGCTTCTACGAGGCGACCGAGGGCACGGTGGCCGTGGACGGCGTGGATGTGCGCGATTGGCCGGTCGGCGAGCTGCGCGCGCGCGTCGGCGTGGTACCCCAGCGCGCGGAGCTTTTTGCGGGCACGATCAGAGAGAACCTGCGCTGGGGCAAGGCCGACGCCACCGACGAGGCGCTGTGGCATGCGCTCGAGCAGGCGCAGGCGAGGGCGTTCGTCGAGGCGCTGCCCGAGGGATTGAACACGAAAGTCGCGCAGCGGGGCCTGAACCTGTCGGGCGGGCAGAAGCAGCGGCTGACCATCGCGCGGGCGCTTATACGCCGACCGGAGATATTGATTCTGGACGACAGCGCCTCGGCGCTCGACTACGCGACCGACGCGGCATTGCGCCGCGCGCTCAGGGGGCTTTCGGGGACGACCGTGTTCATCGTGTCGCAGCGCGCGGCGTCGGTCATGCATGCCGACCAGATCGCGGTGCTCGACGACGGGAGGGTGGTCGCGGTGGGCGCGCACGACGAGCTGCTGAAATCGTGCGCGGTGTATCAGGAAATCTACCATTCGCAGTTTCCGAAGGAGGCTTCGTAGATGCCGGGGAAGAACGAGCCGCCGCGCCGGGGAACGCTCGGGAAGGTATTGGGCTACGTGGGCCGCAGCCGCGCGCTGATCGTCTGGATGCTGCTGTGCGCGCTGGTGGGCGTGGCGCTTACGCTGTACGTGCCGGTGCTGGTCGCCCAGGCAATCGACGGGATCATCGGGGCCGGCAAGGTGGACTTTCGGCGCGTGGCCGAGCTGCTCGCGCGCATCGGCCTCTCTGTGCTGATTACCGCCGCCGCGCAGTGGGCGATGAACGTCATCGCCCACAAAGTCGCCTATGGTACGGTTGAAGAGATTCGCGCGGCGGCGTTCCATAGAATCGAGCGGCTGCCGCTGTCGTATCTGGACGCGCACCCATCGGGCGAGCTGGCCAGCCGGGTGATCGCCGACGTCGATCAGTTTTCCGACGGGCTGTTGATGGGCTTCCCGCAGCTGTTCACGGGCGTCGCCACGATCGCGGGCACGCTGATCTTCATGCTGCTGATCGACGCGCGCGTGACGCTGGTGGTGGTACTAATCACGCCGCTGTCGCTGGTGGTGGCCGCGTTCATCGCGCGGCGCACCCGCGACATGTTCCGCGCGCAGGCCGAGGCGCGCGCCGAGCAGACCGCCTTCGTCGAGGAGATCATCTCGGGGCAGAAGGTGGTGCGCGCGTTCGCGCACGAGCGCGCGGTGGAAGCGCGGTTTGACGAGATTGCCGGGAAGCTCGAAGGGGCGTCGCTGCGCGCCACATTTTATTCCTCGATCACCAACCCCGCGACCCGCTTCGTGAACGCGCTGGTGTATGCGGGCGTGGGCATGGCGGGCGCGCTGTCGGCGATGTCGGGCGGCATCAGCGTGGGCGCGCTGTCGGCGTTTTTGACCTACGCCAACCAGTACACCAAGCCGTTCAACGAGATATCGGGCGTGATGGCCGAGTTGACGAACGCGCTCAGCTGCGCCGAGCGGGTGTTCGAGCTGATCGAAGCGCCGACCGAAGCGCCGGATGCGGAAGGCGCGCTGGAGATGGAAGATGTTCTGGGACGGGTGGCGCTGGACAAGGTCTGGTTTTCGTATCGGCCCGACCGGCCCTTGATCGAGGATTTGAGCCTTGAGGCGAAGCCGGGCGAGCGCGTGGCGATCGTCGGGCCGACCGGCGGCGGCAAGACCACGCTGATTAACCTGCTGATGCGATTCTACGACGCGGACCGGGGCGCGATATCGGTCGATGGAGCGGATGTCCTGCGGATCAAGCGCGCGTCGCTGCGCGCAAGCTTTGGGATGGTGCTGCAGGACACCTGGCTGCGCGGCGGCACCGTGCGCGAGAACATCGCGCTCGGCAGACCCGACGCCAGCGACGAGGAAATAGCGTCGGCCGCCCGCGCCGCGCACGCCCATTCGTTCATCACGCGCCTGCCGAACGGTTACGACACGCAGCTTACGGGCGGCGAGGCCGCGCTGTCGCAGGGGCAGCGCCAGCTGATCGGCATCGCGCGGGTGATGCTGATGAACCCCTCGATGCTGATTCTGGACGAGGCCACCTCGTCGATCGACACCCGCACCGAGCGGCGCATCCAGGACGCCTTCGCCCGCATGATGGAGGGCAAGACCAGCTTCATCGTGGCGCATCGGCTTTCGACAATCGAGCACGCCGACCTGATTTTGGTCATGGAAAACGGGCGTGTGGTCGAGCAGGGGAGGCACGGGGATTTGCTCAAACGCGGCGGCAGTTATGCCAGGCTGTACAACAGTCAGTTCGATATGATAAGGGGGAACGCATAATGGTGATCGGTGCGGCGATTGAGAAGATGATCGACTTCTATGGCGGCGATTTGCACAATGTCAACCATTCCCTGAAGGTGTATGCCTTCGCGAAGGCCATCGGAGCGAGCGAGAGGTTGGACGCCGAGACGCAGCAGGTGCTCGAGTTCGCGGCGATTGCGCACGACATTGCGCGCCCGCTATGCCAGAAGAAGTACGGCAACACGGACGCAAAGCATCAGGAGGAGGAGGGCATCCCGCTGGCGCGGCAATTCATGGCGGAACTATCCGCCCCGGATCCGGTCGCGGAGCGCGTCGCCTGGCTGGTGGGGCATCATCACACCTATGACGATGTGCGCGACATCGATCATCAGATATTGCTGGAGGCGGATTTTCTCGTCAATGCCGACGAAGCCGCCATGCCGGAAGCCGCCATCCGCGCCGCGCTGGAAAGGGTTTTCAAGACCCGGGCGGGGAAGTGGATGCTGAACACGATGTACCTGGCCCGGCGTCCGTGATGTTTGCCCAATGACCGGGGCGGGTATCATCATGCGTATGAAAGACAAGGAGGATAACCCCATGACCACCAAGACCATCATGATCGAGGGCATGAGCTGCGGACATTGCAAGGCGCATGTCGAGAAGGCGCTTAATGCCATCCCGGGCGCGAGCGCGACGGTGGATCTCGCGAAGCATACCGCGACCGTGACGCTGACCGGGCCGGTGGACGACGCGCAGCTGAAGAGCGCCGTCGAGGACGCCGGCTACGACGTGATCCAAATCACCTGAGCCATGCCGGACACGGAAGAAACGCTCTCCGGCGTGCTCGCCGCGCTGCGGCCGCTGCGCGTGCCGGCGACGCCGGGCGAGTACGATCTGCACCGCATGATCGGCGAGGCGCTCGCGCGCGCCGGGATCGCATGCGAACATGAGGTCCCGCTCGCCCCGCGCTGCCGGATCGACTTTCTGGCCGGCGACGTGGGCATCGAGGTCAAGCGGGGCGCGGCGCCCGCGCGCGCGCTGCGCGCCCAGGCCGAGAAATACCTGAAATCGGACAGGCTCCACGCGCTGGTGCTGGTCGCCACGCGCGGCGTTCGCATGCCCGGCCGGGTAGCGGGCAAGCGGGTTGTGGTGTTCGGCCTCAATCGACTGTGGGGGGTGGCGCTGCCGTGAGCCTGTATCCGGCCTATTTGCGCGAGCCCTACGCGCTGTCGCATACCTACGGCACTTTAAGCTACAACCGCAAATCGAAGTGCTGGGTCATCAAGGGCGAGCCCTGCGTGACGGAGCTCGCCAAGCGGCTGTTTCCCGGCTGCGACGGGCGAGGGAGGGGCGTGGCCCGCTTCACCGCGCACCGGCGCGTCGTGGGAGACCTCAATTGGCTGATGCTGCGCTACCCGCTGGACGTCAAGGAGGCCGACCGCGCGCGCTGGGAAGAAGCGCTCGAGGAGGCGCGAGCGTACGCCACGCTGCGCGAGCAGCGCCTCGGCGCGCCCGAATACGCCGCGCCGCCCGAGGGGACGTTCGCGGGCGAACTGATGCCGTTTCAACAGCAGGGGCTGGCGTTCCTGCTCGCCAGCCGCCGCGCGCTGCTGGCCGACGAGATGGGCCTGGGCAAGACCGTTCAGGCGCTCGGCTTCATCGCCTCGCTTGCGGCCTTCCCGGCGCTGCTGGTCGTGCCGCCCCACCTCGTGCGCAACTGGCGCAGCGAGGCCGAGCGGTTCTTGCGGCTTCCCGGCGGTGTGCGCGTACACGTCATCCGGGGGTTGACGCCCTATCAACTGCCGCCGGCCGACATCTACATCATCCACTACCTGCTGCTGCGCGGCTGGAAACAGGTGCTGCCGAACATGCGCTTCGGCGCGGTGATCTTCGACGAGATCCAGGAGCTGCGCCGCGCCGGCACCGAGAAATATTCGGCGGCCAGCCTGCTGGCCGGGCCCTGCGAGAACGTGGTCGGGTTATCCGGCACGCCGATCTACAACGCGGGCGGCGAGATCTGGAACGTCGTCAACATCCTCGACTTTCACTGCCTGGGCGATTTTGAGAGCTTTTCGCGCGAATGGTGTTACGGCTACGCCTCGAAGCTCGTGGCCAAGCCGGAGCTGCTGGGCGAGCACCTCCGGCGCGAGGGGCTGATGCTACGCCGGCGCAAGGCCGACGTGCTCAGCGAGCTGTTGCCCAAGCGGCGCCTGGTGCAGGAGATCGACTGGAACGATGGGCTCTACCGCGAGCTGATGCGTCCGGTCGCGGCGCGCCTCAAGCAGCTCGACGAGGCGCAAAGCGCGTCCGAACGCGCGCTGATCGAGGACCAGATCTGCTCGCTCGAGCGCCAGGCCACCGGCATCGCAAAGGCCCCCTACGCGGCGGCATTCGTGCGCGCGCTCGTAGAGGGCGGGGAGAAGGTGCTGCTGTTTGCGCACCACCATGCGGTCATGGACGCCTACAAGCGGGAGCTCAAGGCGCTCAGGCCGGTCTTTATCACCGGGCGCGAGGACGAAAGGCAGAAGGACGCTTCGCTTAAGGCGTTTATGGAGGGGCGCACCGACCTGTGCGCGATCTCGCTGCGCTCGGCCAGCGGGCTCAACCTGCAACGCGCCACCTGCGTGGTGTTCGGCGAGCTCGACTGGTCGCCCGCGGTGCATGCCCAGGCCGAGGACCGCGCCCACCGGATCGGCCAGCGGGATTCGCTCTTGTGCTACTACCTCGTCTCTCCGCGCGGCAGCGACCAGGCGATGCAGGAGGCGCTGGGGCTCAAGGTCAGCCAGTTCGTGGGCCTGATGGGCGACGCGCCGCCGGACGAGGACGAGCAGTTCCTGCGCCAATCCGAGGCGCGCGAGCACATGCGGCGGTTGGTCGAGCGGCTGCGCGAGGAAGGGCCGGATTACAGGGTATAGTACTGTGTCTTATCGACCGCGTCGAACAGCGCGAGCTTGTGATAAATGACGTCCTTCATCGCCTTGATGGGCTCGACGTACAGCTCGAAGGGCTCGCGGATGTGGGGATCGGCCAGCACTTGGCGCAGCCGCCGGTACATGGCGTCCTTGGTGTCGGACGAGATGTTGATCTTGTTGATGCCGCGCTTGACGCTCTCGGCGATCTCGGCGTCGGGGTTGGCTGAGCCGCCGTGCAGCACGAGCGGAATCGACACGCGCCGCTTGATCTCGCTGAGCAGGTCGAGGCGCAGCCGGGGGTCGAAGCCCTTGGGGTAGATGCCGTGCGCGGTGCCGATGGCGATCGCCAGGCAGTCAATGCCGGTGGCCTCGACGAATCGCACGGCGTCGTCGGGGTTGGTGTAGGTGATCTCGGAGGTGCCGCCCTCGGTGTCGTGCTCGGTGGTGCCGATCGTGCCGAGCTCGGCCTCGACCGAGATGCCCAGCGGGTGTGCGATGGCGACCGTCTGGCGGGTCAGCGCGATGTTCTCCTCAAACGACTTGCTCGAGGCATCCATCATCACCGAGGTGAAGCCGGTGTGCACCGCGTGCAGGATGTCCTCTATGGTGGAGCTGTGATCCATATGGATGCAGACGGGGATCCGGGTGGCGTTCGCGGCGGCTGCGATGGCGGCCATGACGGCGTCGCCCTGGAAGTTGAGCTCCAACGGGTGAACCGCCAGGATCACCGGGGCGTTCCTCTCCTCGCAACATTCGATGACGGCCTTGAGGATTTGACAGGTGCCGATGTTGAACGCGGGGATCGCGAAGTTGCGTTCGTTGGCGACGGAGAGGATTTGCGCGATATTCATCAACATACGGATGTAGCCTCCAATTATAGCGGTGTAGATGCTTGCCGGTCGCGGGCCGAGCCACTCGGCCCGCGGCCGGCCTTTGGTGGTATTACTTGAGGAACTGGTCGACGTTGGCGGCGTCCACCTGCACGAACGGGATCATGATGGATTTCTCGACTTCCTTACCGGCGAGGATGTCCGGGATCAGCGCGATGCCGGCCTTGACCTGGCCCGCGCCGTCCTGCAAAATGGTGGCGCGCAGCGCGCCTTGCTTGACCATGGTCAGCGGGCCCTGGTTGCCGTCGACGCCGATGCAGACGATGTCGGAGCGCTCGACGGAGTTGCAGTAGGCCTGCACGGCGGAGGACATGTCGTCGTTGTCGCAGATGATGGCCTTGAGCTCCGCGCCGTACTTGTTGACGGCGTCGGTGGCGAACTGCACGGCCTTGTCGGCGGACCAGTCGGCCGCGAAGTCGCCGACGGCTTCCCACTTGGCGTCGCCGTCCATGATGTTCTTGATGCCCTGACCGCGGTCAATCTGCGCGGAGTTGCCCACGATGCCCATCATGTGGGCGTACTTGCCGCCGTCCGGCACCTGCTCCTTGACGAAGGTGGCCATCATCTCGCCGGCCTGCACGTCATTGGAGCCCACGAAGGCATTGGCGAGCTCGTCGGTGTTGTTGGTCTTGGAGTTGATGACGACGATCGGAATGCCCGCGTCCTTGCAGCGGGTGACGACCGGCGCGCTGCCTTGGCTCTCGGCCGGCAGCAGCACGACGAAGTTGGCGCCGTTGTTGATCGCGTCCTCGATCAGGTTGACCTGGGTGATGGGGTCGGTCAGCCCGTCGTAGAGCTGCCACTTGGCGATGGTGCCGTCGGCGACCAGTGCGTCGAGTGATTCCTTGGCGGCGTTGTTGAGCGTCGCGTGGAAGGCGTCCACGGTGTTCTTGGCGATGTAGGCGACGTTGACTTCCGCCTTGGCCTCGGCAACGGCCGAGACCGCGAACAGGGACAGCGCCAGCATCAGGGTTAGGACCGCAGCGATGAGCTTCTTCATAAATCGTGTTCTCCTCCTGTTTTATTTATCTCAGCCCGGTTTCGCCGGGACAAGATCACTTCCTGCGCTTGTTAATCAGCGTGTCGATCAGCACCGCGGCGATGATTAACAGGCCCTTGCAGATCGTTTGCCAATAGGAACTGATGCCCACGAGGTTCATGCCGTTGTAGATCAGGCCGATGATGATGATGCCCACCAGCGTGCCGGGGATCGTCGAAATGCCGCCGGCGAACGAGGTGCCGCCGATGACGCAGGCTGCGATGGCGTCGGTCTCGTAGCCGATGCCGATGTTGGGCTGCGCCGCGTTGATGCGCGCTGTCATGATGATGCCGGCCACGCCCGCGCAGAAGCCGCTGATTAGGTAGGTGGCGATCTGCGTCCAGAACACATTGACGCCCGAGGCCTTCGCCGCGCCGATGTTGCCGCCCACCGCGTACACATAGCGGCCGAACCGGGTCCAGTGCAGCAGCAGGTAGGCGAGGATCGTGATCCCGAGCAGGATCAGGATGGGGTAGGGGACCGACCCCAACAGCTTGCCCAGCCCGATCTGGGAGAAGTCGGGGTTGGCGAGCGCGAACGAGTACCCGCCCGAGATCACGTAGCCCAAGCCCCGGATCACCAGCTGGCTGGCCAGCGTGACCACGAAGGGGAACATGTTGAATCTGGCGATCAAGAAGCCGTTGATTAAGCCGAACAGCGTGCAGATCGCGACGGCCCCGAGGCAGGCCAGCGGGATATTGCCGGTCGCCTGCAGCACGATGCCGATGAAGGTCGAGGCCAGCGCCAGCATCGAGCCGATTGACAGGTCGATGCCGCCCGCGGTGATGACGAACACCATGCCCATCGCCAGCACGCCGTTGAGCGCCACCGTGGACAGCACGTTGGTGATGTTACCAAACGTCAGGAACGCGCTCGAGGACAGCGCCAGGATGATGAACATCGCGATCATGACCAGGACGATGCCGTACCGGCGGGTGAACAGGCTCAGATCGTGCTGATCCATGCCCAGGATTCGCTTGTCTTCATTGCGCTGCACGGTCGCTTCCCCCTCCTTGCTTGCCGCCAAACTCCTTGGCGAGGATGTCCTCCTGGCCCACCGCGCCCGACTCGATGTCCTCACGGCTGACCTCGCCGTTGAGCCGGCCCTCGTGGTAGATCAGGATCCGGTCGCTGACGCCCATGATCTCGGGCAGTTCCGACGACACCATGATGATGGCCATGCCCTCGGCGGCGAACTTGCACATCAGCGCGTGGATGTCGCCCTTGGCGCCCACGTCGACGCCGCGCGTGGGCTCGTCGAGGATCAGCACCTTGGGCATCGACATGACCCATTTCGACAGCACCACCTTCTGCTGGTTGCCGCCCGACAGCGAGAAGGCGTCGGCTTCGATGCCGGCCGATTTCACGCGCAGCAGATTCGCGTATTCGTTGCATTCTGCCTTTTCCCGGCGCTGGTTGAGCAGCAGCCCTTTCTGGCGAGAGGGCAGATTGGGCAGCGAGATGTTCTCGCGCAGCGAGCGGAACAGGCACAGGCCGTAGCCCTTGCGGTCCTCGTTGATCATCGCGATGCCGAGGCGGATCGCGTCCCGCGGGCTGCGGATTTTCACCTCGCGGCCTTCGAGGAAGACCTTGCCGCGCTCGAATCGGTCCATGCCGAAGATCGCGCGCATGGTCTCGCTGCGGCCCGAGCCCACGAGACCCGACAGGCCCAAAATCTCTCCCCGGCGCACCTCGAACGAGATGTCGGCGTAGCCCTTGCCGGTCAAACCCTCGACCTTGAGCGCCACGTCGCCGATCGGGCGGGTGACCTTGGGGAAGATGTTCTTGACCTCGCGGCCCACCATCATCGCGATGAGTTTGTCGATCGTCACGCCCGAGACCTCGCCGCTGCCGATGAAGCGGCCGTCGCGGAACACCGAGTAGGCGTCGCAGATCTTGAAGATCTCCTCCATGCGGTGGGAGATGTAGATGATCGTGACGCCGGCGGCCTTGAGGTTGCGGATCGTCTTGAACAGGCGCTCGGTCTCCTCGCTGTCCAGCGAGGAGGTGGGCTCGTCCATGATGACCAGCCGCGCGTTGCAGGAGACCGCCTTGATGATCTCCACCATCTGCATCTGCGCGATCGTCAGCTCCCCGACCAGCAGCTTGGGGCTCAGTTTGAGCTCGAACTCCTTGAGCAGACGGGCGGCGCGCTCGTTGGTCGCCTTCTTGTTCAGGAAGGGCGTTCCGGGCCGCGTATCTTCGCGCTTGAGGAAGATGCTCTCGGCGATCGACAGGTGCGGCTCGGGGCTCAGCTCCTGATGGATCATCGAGATGCCCGCCGCGATCGCCTCGGCCGGGCTGGCGGCCGCATAGGGCCGGCCTTCAAAGGTGATTTGACCTTTGTCCGCCTTGAGCAGGCCGATGATGATCTTCATCAGCGTCGATTTGCCCGCGCCGTTCTCGCCCAGCAGCGCGTGCACCTGACCGGGCTTGACTTTGAACTGCACGCCGTCCAGCGCGCGCGTTCCGCCGAAGGATTTCGAAAGGTCGCTGCATTCGAGGATGTACTCGCGTCCGCCGCCCTTGCCGTCCAAGGCGAATCCCCCCCTTTTTGAGTCGCTGCCGATCTATTCCGCCGCCTCGCGGATAAAGGCGGTCAGCATGCCGGCGGTAAAGGTGTCGCCCAGGCCGATCGTGCACCGGGGCTGTTCCATGCGCAGCGTCGGCACCAGTTGAACCAAGTGCTCGCCGGTCCGGATGCCGCTCAAGGCCGACGCCATCTGAACGCCCGCCGCGCTGAGCGGCTGGGTTTCGAGCGTCTCAAGGCAGTCCGCTTTCGTGCCGTACCGGCCGGTGCGGGCGCGGGTGCCCGACATCAGGTTGCCCAGCGCCAAGCCCTTTGGAAGGTTGACGCCCGGCAGCTTCCGCCCGAAGTACATCGAATAATCCGCGGTGTGCAGCACGATGCCCTTTGCGGGGCAGCGCGACAACAGCCGCTGAAGGGCCTCGAGGATCGAAGGCAGGTTGCCGGTGTCGGTTCGGCAGCCCAGCCGCGCGGCGTGCTCGGCCAGTTCCTCCTCGTTCATGCCCAGCACGTCGACCGAGCGGGCCAGCCGCTCGAAGGCCAGATCCTTGACGTCGGGGTTCAGGTAGTAGGCGCCTTCCAGGTAGATCGCGGCGCGCGGATTGCGCGCGCGAAAGGCTTTGTAGTGAGCGGTCAGCAGATCCAGCCGGTCGGTCAGCACCTGCAAATCGACGATCGCGTTGAAGCCCGATATGCCCAAAACGCGAATATCGCTCGCGTGTTCCTCGCACCAGGCGAGGAAGCCGGGCTCGATCGGCAGCGTCTTGTGCACCTGATCGTCGTCGAGGATCATCCGGTTGGAGGCGGGCGCGCGGTAGGTGATCCCCCGGGCCTTTACCTCCGCGCCCTGCGGGTACTGCAGGATGACGTGCCTGACCGGCGGCTCGCCCGAGACGCATGCGCCGATCGGTGCAACGCGCCCATCCGCGTAGAGCGCGATGCCGGGCCGATCCATCAAGTCGCACACCGCGCGCGACCGGTCGGTGAGGTAGGCGGTCGCCGGGAAGCCGAGCGCGCCCAGCGCCGCCGCGCCCTGCGCGCAGGTGCCCCCCAGCGCGTAGGCGGTCTCAAAGCGGCTTTCGAGGATTTCGCACACCGGGGCGGCGATATCGACCTCCGCCCCCCGCCCGGCCGCCAGAAAGTGGGTGACGATCCGCGCGAAGTCCTCCATCGAGTCGATCCGATCGCCCGCCGCGTATGCGGGGGCGTCTTTCAAATACTCGTCCGCGATCCGGGCAAAGGCGGCCCCGTCCCATTCAAGCAGCACGTCGAGGTTGCTCGTATAGCCCAGTACCATCTGATGTCCGCCGGCGCAGCGGGCGGCGTCGGCTTCGGTCTGGTCCAGCGCGCTTTGATACAACATCCGATGATCCATGACAACCCTCCGCCGCCTTAAACCTTGGTATCCGACAGCACGTACTCGACCATATCGTCCTCAAACCCCTGCCGCGCGTCCTCGACGAAGAATACGATCAGGTCGGTCAGCGCGTAGAGGAACAGGTAGGAGGTCGCCCCGAAGATGAACACGTTCGAATCGACGACGCCGGTCGACAGCGTGATATCGGCCGCCTGCTCCGCTGGGGAGCGCTTGATATCGGTCAGGGCCATCGTGGGGATGCCCTTTTTCTTGGCCAGCTCGAAGGCGTTGATGACCTGTCTGGAGCTGCCCGAGTGCGAGATGCCGATCACGAGGTCGCCCGGCGTGCCGTTGCTGATGTTGATGATCATCTGTTCGGGGTGGTTGGCGCTGATCGCGCGGATGCCCAGCCGCCCCAGCCGGAACGACAGCCCTTCGGCCACCTGCACGGCATTGCCGACCGCCGCGAGGTAGACGGTGCCGGCCGAGCGGATCCGTTCCACGCAGTTTATCAGCACCGGCATGTCGACGCCCTGGCTGATGCTCATGACGCCCGCCGCCAGTTCCTGCAGCAGGTCGTCCGTGGACGCGGGCCTGCCCACCCTGCCCTGGCCCCGCAGCAGCTGGTTCCGGCCCAGCTCGTGGGCCAGCTGCAGCTTCATTTGATAGAAACCCGTGTAGCCCAGGCGCTTGCACAGGCGGATGACGGTCGCGTCGCTGACGCCGCTTTGTTCGGCGACGTCGGAGACGTTGAGCGTGACGACCTGGTCCGGGTTCTTCAAAATAACTTCTGCAACGCGACGCTCGGCGGAGAAAACCCTGTCGAGGTTGCTGCGAATGTTGTCGAGGGCGGAATCTGTGAATTCCAATTTCGCGCACCTCTGCGTTTCTGTGGGATTTTAATGAAATATTTCGAAAATCAACGTGATTATACAAGAATTCGCCCCTTGTGTCAATCCATATCGCGCATTTCACGAAAGTTTTTTTTGTGAGCGAAGGCATATGGTTCAATAGACCGAGGGACCGCAAGCGTTACGGCGGTTTTGGGAAGAGGTGGACGCGGCGCTCGATGGCTCGGCAAAACCCCTCAATGTCTACCATCCTGAAATTCGTTGGCGACGCTATGTACGAGCGTTCGCGGCCCTGATGGACGACGCGCCGCCGGACGAGGACGAGCATCCTGCGCCAGTCCGAGGCGCGTGAACACATGCGGCCGGTCGATGGAGCGGCTGCGGGCGGAGCGGGTGCAATGGGCGCTACCAGGAGATGCTCCAGCATCCATAATCGACCGTGTCGTTTACGGCGACGGTTCCGTCCGAATAGGTCACCTTGCGGACGCCGCAATAGACCTCGTCGGTGCTGGAGCGATAGTCCATGGTGAAGTAGTCGCACTTGACGGTCTGGCCAGGCTTGACGCTCTTCTTCGTGGTCTTGTAGTAGACGCGGTCGCCGAGCAGATTGGCCCCGTCTTGCCCGCCGGGATAGCAGTACAGCTCAAACGACTTGACCGTGCGCCATGTGGATACGTTCTGCACCTCGATGCGGAACTTCATCCTGTCCTTGCTGAGCGACTTCCACTCGCCCCAGCTCGTGGGGCGTTTGACCACCAGCGCCACATCGGGCTCGCGGTAGGCGGCGGCGAGGACGGAAAACAGCCGGACCTGGGTCGCGCTGTCGGCGTATCCGTCGCTCGAAAGTCCGTTCGCGCGCTGGAAATCGCTGACCGCCTGTTCCGTCAGCGCGCCGTACTCGCCGTCCGCCGTATCGCGCAGATAGCCCAGTTCGATCAGCCGGTTTTGCAGCCGGGTTACCGCCCAGCCCTCGTCGCCCTTCCCCAAGCCGGCGTAGTAGGGCGTCGGCGCGGGCGTCGGCGTAGGCGCGACCCTGCCGCGCCGCACGTCGGCCAGATCTTCGTCTTCCAGTTCAAAGCAGAACGCTCCGTCCGACAGGACCAGACTTTCCCCCGCTTCGGTGAACAAGGCGCCCGAAAGCGTGCCGCGGTAGGCGCGCCCGTCCGCGCTGATGGAGTCCAGATCGATGCGGAAGGAGGAGCCGGACGGATCGGGGCCGTAGGGATCGTGGATGCTGTTTGAGGCATTGTACTCCCTATAAGGGCTGTAGCTGTGGTCGGTCACCTGCAACCCGTACAGCCAGCCATAGGATGTTACGCCGGTATGCTGGTCGACGGACTGGCCGCCCTTCATATCGACGGGGATGTCCACGTTGATATAAAAACTGTTTTCGCTAAAGTAGACGTGCAGAAAGGATTTCCCGCTGCTTTCGACCGTCTGCACAAAGACGCCGGATAGCGGCAGCCGCCGCTTTACGCCGTCCACGGCCACGGCCAGCTCGTTGCGACCGGCGGGGGAGGGCGTAGGGACAGGCGCAGGCGTCGGCGTCGCCATGCGCAGTTGACGGGTCAGATCGATCTGCCGGTTGACGCTGTCGAGCACGTCGAGCACCCTGTAACCTTCGATCGCACCGGAGAGATCGCCCGCGCGCTCCATCAGGCGCGCGCGGGTATAGGCCAGCATGTCCGCGCTGTTCAGGAAGGAACGGGAGGCCAGCGCGTCGTAGATGGTGGCCGCGTCGTCGAGTTCTTCCGCGCCGAGGCGCTCGTATCCCTCGATCCACAGCAGGTACAGGTTGCTTTGCCCGTGGCCGGCCGCGTCCTCAAACAGCGGCCGGGCGGCTAAGTAGTCGCCCTCGTCGAACGCCTTGACGGCGGAGGCGTAGGCTGCCTCCGGTGCCGCCGCGCTCTGCGCGGACGCGGGCACGACCAGGGCGAGCACCAACAGCGACAGCGCGCAGGACAAAAGGACGCGGAACATGCGCATGCCGATCACCTTTCCCATATCGTCGATTTGCCGGCCGCGGGTTACAGCCTGATCTTCTTGGAGCGCTTCTTGATGACGTCGATGTAGACCGCCATCAGGATCACCACGCCCTTGACCACGTACTGCCAGAACGAGTTGATGCCGAGCAGGTTCAGGCCGTTGGACAGCGCGCCCATGATCAAGACGCCGATCACGGTGCCGCCCATCGCGCCCTGGCCGCCCAGCATCGAGGTGCCGCCCAAGACCGTGGCCGCGATGGTCTCCATCTCCTGACCGTCGCCAGCGGTCGGCTGGCCCGAGAACATGCGCGCCGCCAGCACCACGCCGCTGAAGCCCGCGAGCAGGCCCGAATACGAGTAGGCGAAGAACAGGATCTTTTTGTCGTTGATGCCCGCGAAGCGCGCCGCCTCGCGGTTGCCGCCCACCGCGTAGATGTGCCGGCCCAGTTTCGTGCGATTCAGGATGTAGGCCGTTATCCCCACCAGCACCAGCGAGTAGATCACCGGGATCGGGATGCCCCACAGGTAGCCCGAGCCCAGGAAATTGAAATCGTCGTTCATCACGCGGATCGGCGAGCCGCTGGTATAGATGCGGGCGAAGCCGTTGGCCATCTGCATCATAGACAGCGTCACGATGAACGGAGGCAGCGGCGTCGTCGAGATGATGAACGCGTTGAACATGCCGCACAGAAGGCCCGTGCCCACGCCCACGGCGACCGCCACCCACACCGGCAGGCCGTAGTTCTGAATCATGCCCGCCGCCAGTACGCCCGACAGTGCGATGATCGAGCCCACCGAGATGTCGATGCCGCCCAATATGATTACCAGCGTCATGCCGCAGGCGAGGTTGGCGTTGATCGACACCTGCCTGAGCACGTTCAGGATGTTCTTCTGCCGGAAGAACACGCCGTTCATCGGGTTGCCCCCGCCGGTCATCAGCTGGAGCAGGAAGACGATCGCGATCAGGCCGATCAGCGTGGCGGCGTTGTCCTTGAAGAATTTGCGGCTGAACCGGGTGACCGGGTTGCCTGCGAGGCTGCTTGAGGCGATGCGTTCCTGTTTCATCTACATGCCCTCCGTTGCCAACATCATTATTTTCTCCTGTGAGAGCTCGTCGCGTTCGAGGACGCCCTTGACGGAGCCGCCGCCCATGACCACCACGCGGTCGCTCATGTTGATGATCTCGGGCAGCTCCGAGGAAATCATGATGATGGACACGCCCTGCTCGGCCAGCTCGTTCATGATGGCGTAGATTTCGGCTTTCGAACCCACGTCCACGCCGCGCGTGGGCTCGTCGAGGATCAGCACCTGCGGCTTGGTCGCCAGCCAGCGCGCGATGACCACCTTCTGCTGGTTGCCGCCCGACAGGTTGGCGATCAGCTGCTCGGGGCCGGGCGTCTTGATCGACAGCGCGTCGATATAGTGGGTGATCGTCTCGTCCTCCAGCCGACTGTCGACACTGAGCCCGCGGATGATCTGCTTAAGGATTTTGAGCGTGATGTTGAAGCCGACCGCCTTGGTCGGGAAGATGCCCTCCTTCTTGCGGTCTTCGGGCACCAGGCCGATGCCCAGCGCCATTGCTTCGTTGGGCGAAGCGATTGTCACCGGCTTGCCGTGCATGAACAGCTCGCCCGAGGTCACATTCTCGAGCCCGAACACCACCTGCATGATCTCGCTGCGCCCCGCGCCCACCAGCCCCGCCAGCCCCAGGATCTCGCCGCCGCGCACCGCGAAGCTCACGTCCCGGACCAGCTCGCCCGCCGACACATGTTCAAGCCGCAGCACCTCCTCGCCGAACGGGTGGAAGGTGCGCGTGTAGTAGTTGGTCAGCTCGCGGCCCACCATCAGATTGATTAGCTCGACCGCGGTCGCCTCCCTGGTCACCCGCGTGCCCACCACTTCGCCGTCCCGCAAAACCGTCACCCGGTCGGAGATTTCGAACAGCTCGCTCAGCCGGTGCGAGATGTAGATGATGCCCACGTCCTCTCCCTTGAGCCGACGGATGGTCTTGAACAGGAATTCCACTTCCTTGTCCGACAACGAGCTCGTGGGCTCGTCCATGACCAAAATGCGCGTGTTGAACGATACGGCCTTGATGATCTCGATCATCTGCCGCTGCGCGATCGTCAGATTGGAGAGCTTTTGCTCCGCGCGCACGTCGAGGTCGTAGGCGTCGAGCAGCTGCTGCGCGCGGGCGGTCATCTCGTCGCGGCGTATGGTGCCGAACCGGCCGAGCAGTTCCTTGCCGAGGAAGATGTTCTCGGCGACGGTCATGTGCGGCACCTGCGCCAGCTCCTGGTGGATGATGGAGATGTGGTTGCGCTGGGCGTCTTGCACGCCGCGAATCGCAACGATCTGGCCGTCGATCTCGATTTCTCCCTCGTCGATCGGGTGGATGCCGCCCAATATCTTAATCAGCGTCGACTTGCCCGCGCCGTTCTCACCGAGCAGCGCGTGCACCTCGCCCGGGCGCAGGTCAAATGTGACGTCCTTGAGCGCGTACACGCCGGGAAAGCGCTTGTGCACGCCCGCCATCCGAAGCCGCGTCTGCTCGCTTGACAATTGCATCACTCCGTCTTAGTTTGGTATAAAGGCGGAGGCGGGACGATCTGCCCCGCCCCCGGTCCCAATTCACTTGAATCCGACGGCAGCCGGATTCAAGCGACTCTTATTGCCAGCCGTCCGTGCCGTACTCGGCAACATTGTCTTTCGTAATCAGGAAGGTCTTCACCGGCGTGCGGAACTCGAACGACTCGCCGGCCAAGATTTTGTTGGCCACGGTGACCGAGTCATAGCCGATGGTCTTGGGGCTCTGCGCGCCCGAACCCACGAACTGGCCGCCTTCGGCGATCGCCGCCTTGGCGTCGGGCGAGCCGTCTACGCCGTAGATTTCGATTTCAGAGCGGCCCGCGGCCTTGCAGGCGGCATAGGCGCCCAGCGCGGTCGGGTCGTTGCCGCCCATGATGGCGACGATCTCTATATCCTTCTGCAGCACGTCGTCCATGATCTTCATCGCGGTGGGCAGGTCGCCCAGCGCGTCGGCCTGGTGCACCACCTCGAACTTGACGCCCGACTCCTCGATGGCCTTGAAGAAGCCCGAGATGCGGTCGTTGACCGAGTTCATGGTCGGGGAGTCGAGCACCACGATGTTGCCGCCGTCGGGATGGCGCTTGGCCAGGTCTTCGCCGCACACGTAGCCGGCGTTGAAGTTGTTCGAGCCTACGTAGGCGGTCACCTTGTCGATCGCCTTGACCTCGGTGTCGAAGTTGATGATCGGGATGTTCTCTTTGTTGAGCTCGTCGAGCGCGGGGGTGATGCCCTCCCAGTCCACCGGGTTCAGGAAGATGCCGTCGATGCCGCGCACGATCAGGTCTTCCACCTGTGAAATCTGCAGCGCCACGTCCATCGACGGGTCCACGGTGATCAGCTCGTCGCCCTGCGCCTCCACCTTCTCGCGGATGGCCTTTTCGAGCACGATGAAGAAGGGATTGTTCATGGTCATGCAGGTGTAGCCAAACACCTTGCCCTCGGCCATCGCCACCGAACCGATGCCGAGAATCAGGACCACAGCCAGTAACAGCGCGGGAAATTTCTTCATGAACGCCAACCTCCTCATATTTTTGACCATAAAAGATCACTTGAATTATAAGTGCATAAGCATAGAATGTCAACAGTAAATGTAAACGGAGTTTACGTGGCGCCGTGCGGGCGTCAAACATGGCAAGGCCCGCGTCCGCAGCAAGGCAGAGCATGTCTTCCTCGCCATCAGGCGGTTGTTCGGATGTCGGAGCGTGCGATACCGGGGGCGATCCAAGAACCAAACCCATGCGTACATGCCGGCCAATCCGGATGGCGCATGGGCTGACGGGCTGCCGGCGAGGGCAATGTGAGCAAAAAACGGGCCGCCCGAACCTTCATTCACGGTGATTTGGCAAATCCGGATGCCTCTTGTGCGGCAGAGGCCATGAAATCAGCGGTTGCGGTAGAATGCGATTGCATAAACCCCGCGCCGGATTGAGCGGCGCATAAAAAACCGGCGCACGCAAGCAAGTTATGCGGGCTGCAGCGCTTTTCCCGGCGCTACAGCCCGGATTATACTCCCCTGCATTACGGTTGTTGTATCTCGCCGCAGGCGAGGCGCATGCCGGAGTCGCCGGCGGGTTGGGTTCGGAAGTCGTCGGGCATCTGGTGGATGACGACCGTTCGTCCGATAACGTCCTGGGGACGGAAGCGGTTGGTGTAGAGCTGCATTTCGGCGCGGCCGTCATTCGGGAACAGCACCGGCAGGTCGCCCGCGTGCAGCGGGTGCGGCTGGTTTGTGGGGTTGTAGTGTCCGCCCGCGGCGGCATAGGGGGCGGCGCCCGAGGGGGAGCCGCAGGCGCTGCCCTCGTGCACGTGGAACCCGAACGGGCCGATTTGCATCGGGTTCTGCTCGGTCGGCATTGAGATCGGCGGCAGGCCGCTGACCTGGGCCGCGACGATGGTGCCGCCCGGCGCGGCGTAGAAGCTGATGTCTCCACGGATATCGGGCGCAAGCTCGCTGCCCGCGATGCGGGCCGTGGCGATGGGCCTGCGGCCCCGCAACGGATTGTAGGTATCGTCTTGATTCATCGAACAAACCTCCATCGGCGTCTTGGTGGCGCCAATACAGGCTATGCCGCGCCGGGTACTGCCGTTCTTAGCGCTCCATGTCGGGGCGCTTTTTGTATGCTCCCCCTGGCGTGATGGCACACCAAGGCAATCTGATATAACATGAAACGAGGTGATCTCGATGACAAGGGCTACCCCGGAGCGTGTGATCGCGCAGGCGAAGCAATGGATCGGATACGTCGAGAAGAAGTCGAACAAGGACCTCGACGACTTCACGGCCAACGCGGGCAAGCAGAACTATACCCGCTTCAACCGCGACTACAAGCAGTTCATGAACAGCGGCACCCTCAACATGCAATGGTGCGCGGCGTTCGTGAGCTGCGTGTTTGCGTATGAATTCGGCCTTGCGGCGGCCAAGCGGCTGCTGTGCAGGACGCTGCACTGTTACACGCCGACCGGCGCGCGGTATTTCAGGGAGGCAGGCCGCTACACAAAGCGCGCGCAGGCCGACCCCCGGCCGGGCGACGTGGTGTTCTTCTATTCGGTTTCAAAGGGGCGGATCGGGCACGTCGGCATCGTGACCCGCGTGGACGCCGCCAGGATCTACACGATCGAGGGCAACACCAGCGGCGGGAGCACGTTGGTCACCAACGGCGGCGCGGTGCTCGCGAAATCCTACAAAAAGACCAGCACCTATATCGACGGCTACGGACGCCCGCTCTACGACGAGGTCGAAGTGGAGGCGGACGCCGACGCGCTTTCCTACGCGCTGGGCGATCGGGCGCTGAAAAAGGGCGGCGCGGGCGAGGACGTGCGCGAGCTGCAGTCGATCCTGATCGGTTGGGGCTACGACCTGGGCGGCTACGGCGCGGACGGAGATTTCGGCGCGAAGACCGAGGCGGCGGTGAGCAACTTCCAGCGTGCGAACCATCTTACGGCCGACGGCATCTACGATGCGCTGACGCACAAGGTGCTGATGGAGCAGTTGGGCCGCGAGGTGGAGCTGCCCGTCGCCGAAGGCGAGATCGTCGAGCAGGAGCCGCCCGAGGGCGCAGACGAAGTATCGCAAGAACCGGAGCCTGAGAATGACCTGGAACCCACCGGCGAGGAGGACCCGGCCAAAGACCCCGACCGATACGTGCTGGTGACCGGAGACACCGTCAACGTGCGCACCCAGCCGAACACGGGCGGCCGGATCGTATTCGTCGCAGGGAAGGGCGATCAGCTGGCCTACGCGGGCATGGCCACGGCGGACGGCTGGCACGGCGTGGTGTGCGAGGGCGCGCTGTGCTGGATCAGCGGCAGGTACGCGCGGCTCGGGCGATTCGCGGACGGTTCAACCGGCGCGCCCCCGGGCTCCGATCCGGCCCCGGACGACCCGCGCGCCATCGTGGACATCAGCGCCTACCAGACGATTGCGGATGCGGCGGCGGCGGCCAGGATGGCAAAGCACGTCAAGCTGGTCATCCATCGCGCGTCGGTCGGCGGGAATCCGGACGCCAAGTGGCCCAGGCACGCAAAGCTGATAAAGGATGCGGGCATCGTCTACGGCACCTACCACTACGTCAAGGCGACGACCGCCGCCGAGGCCGTTCAGGAGGCGCGGCTGTTCTGGCGGCAGGCCTCGCCCCACGACCCGCGCTTTTACGTCGCCGACATGGAGTACAGCGGCATCGATAAGGGCCATGCGCGGGGCATCTGCTCGGCGTTCCTCGGCGAATTGAAACGCCTCGGCGCGCGCAAGACCGGCATCTACGTCGGGCACCACCTGTACAAGCTGTGGGATTTGAATTACGCCGAGGCCGACTTCGTGTGGATTCCGCGCTACGGTAACAAAGCCGCCAACCTCGCGGGCAAGCCGGGCAAGTGGCCGGCCTACCCCTGCACGCTGCACCAGTACTCAAGCGGAGGCAGCGTCCCCGGCATCACCGGGCGCATTGACATGAACCGGATGACTGGCAAGGGGCTGAGCTTTGAACATCTTATCAAATGAGGAGGATCACATTATGAATGCACAGGAGATGTTCGACTGGGGTAGCTTGCTGACCACGACCGGCGCGACGGCGGCCGTGCTGCTGATCGTCCAATACCTCAAGGTACCGCTCGACCGCGTGTGGAAGATCCCGACGCGCGCATTCGTGCTGGCGCTGTCCCTTGGCATCATGCTGGCCGCGAAGGTATTCTCGACCGGCCTTGCCTGGCAGGACGCGCCGCTCTTGGCGCTCAACGCCTTTGTGGTGGCGCTGGCCGCGATGGGCGCATATGAGAATACGTTCAAGAAGCGCGAGGGCGGTGACGGGCCGAAGAATTAAAACTCAGTAAATCACCCAATGCTGCTTGTAATCGATGCGGGGCGGCTGTATATTTGAGGTAGCATCATGGCGTTTGCGGTGAGACGCGACGCGAAGTGAGGTAGCAGCATGAAAGCGGTCAACATTAAACTTAGCCTTGCTGAAAACGTCAAGACCTTCGTCAACATCGTCAACCGGCATGCCTACGACGTTGACCTGCGCGCCGGGCGCCACGTGGTCGACGCGAAATCGATTCTGGGCATCTTCAGTCTCGACCTCTCAAAGCCCGTCACGCTCGAGGTGTACGACGACAACTGCGCCGATCTGCTCGAGGAGATCAAGTCGTTCGTCGTCAACTGATCCCACACACCTGACCCGCGTCCCTTCGCTCTGGCGAAGGGACGTTTTTAACATTATTTAGCGTCCGGGGCTGTTCAAAGCCGAAAAATCATGCTATACTTTACCAAGTCGATCATTTGCACAGATGGAGGAAAATCGCATGGGTAAGAATGTCAAGATCGTCATGGGGATTCTCGCACTCGCGCTGATCGCGGTAATCATCTGGGCCGCCGTCGGTCAAAACACCATTTCGGGCCTAAAGCGGGACCTGGACGTCTCGACGTCCGAGGCGCAGGCCAGCCTGGCCGCCAAGGAGGATGAGCTCCAAAAGGCGAAGGACGACGCCCAGCAGGCGCTCGCAAGCCGCGAAGCCGAGCTGAACGCGTCGGCGCAGGAGAAGCAAAAAGCGCTGGAGGACAAGCAGGCCGAGCTCGAAAAGGCGCTGGAGGGCAAGCAGGCCGAGCTCGAAAAGGCGCTGGCCGATGCCGCCGCGCAGTTGGCCGAGCAGCAGAAAGCCAGCGAGCAGGCGCTCGCAGACCAGCTTAAAGCGCAGGCCGACGCGCTGGCCGCAAAGGAAGAGGAATTGACCCTTGTCCGGCAGAATGCCGCCAAGGAACTGGCCGACAAGGAGGCCGGCCTGGTCGACGCGCGCGCGCAGGTGGCCAAGGCGCAGGCCGAGGGCAAGAACGCGCTGGCGAGCGCGCTCAGCGAGGCCGAGGCACAGGCCGCCCAGGCGCAGACCCGAGCGGAAGAAGCGCTGGCCGCCGTCCAGGCCAAGGCTAAGGCAGACCTCAAGTCCAGCGAGGCGCAACTGAAAAGGGTGATCGATACCCGAGGGGCGCTCAAGGATCGATTCATCGCCGTCAAGGCCGAGTTCGAGCAGGTCAAGGCCGAGCTCGAGCAGGTCAAGGCCGAGCTCGAGGCGCTGAAAGCCGCGCAGCCTGCGGCGACCGCCGCGCCCTAATCGAAGAGCACCGAGGGACGCCATTCAGGGCGTCCCTCGGTTATTCAAGGCGCGAAGCGCGCTATTGACAGCCGCGCGTCCGCGCACTATAATCATCGAAAAACCGGATCAGGCAGGAGGCACTGCGCGATGCCCCGCAATGTGTTTGAACAGGAAGGCCAGGTAAGGCTGACCGATCACCTGGCGGACAGCATGGAATTCGGGCGCGGCAACCTGGGCGGCGAGATGCCGGTGTTCGTCTATCGGCTGTTCCAGTTCACGCTGCGCGACCTGCTGGTGGGCGAGATGGGCTGCGAGCAGGCGGCTGAGCTGTACCGCAAGGCCGGTTTCCGCGCGGGCGAGTACCTGGCCAAGCACATGCTCACGCTCGATCGGCCGATGGGCGCCTTTGTCGCACAGCTGCAAAGCCTGCTGCTCGAGCTCAAGATCGGCGTCCTGCGCGTCGAGGAGATTGACGACGCGACCGGACGCATGGTCATCACGATGGCCGAGGACCTCGATTGCTCGGGGCTGCCGGTGCTGGGTGCGCCGGTGTGCAACTACGACGAGGGCTTCCTCGCGGGTATCCTGACCCTATACGCCAAGAAACGCTACGACGTGCGCGAGGTGGACTGCTGGGCGACCGGGGAGCGGATATGCCGCTTTGAGGCGCGGAGGGATGAATGACCGACAACGAGCTGTTGTTTGAATACCTGCGCGACATCCTGTTCGGAACCAGGGTGCAGCCCCCCGAACGAGACGCGCTGTCTCCGGACAGCTTGCGGCTATACGAGGGGTTTAATTTTCTCGCGGAGTGCATCGAGGAATACCGCGCCTACGCGCGCGCTATCCGGCGGCAACCTGGCGATGACCTATCACAGCCGCGACAACACGCTGTGCCACCCGCTCAAGACGCTGCACGCCAACCTCCGGCATCTGACCTGGCAGGCCAAGCAGGTGGCCGGCGGCGATTACAGCCAGGAGGTATCCTTTCTGGGCGAGTTTTCCGACGCGTTCAACACCATGACGCGCCAGTTGCGCGAGCGCGAGGAGCAATTGAAGCGGACGATCGAGCGCATCGAGCAGCAAAGGGAGGAGTTATCCCAGTTCAACGAGTTGCTGGTGGAGATGACCAGCCGCATCGCCGAGTTGATCGTGGTGGCCGACGCCCGCACGGGCGAGACGCTCTACGTCAACAAGCCCGAGACGTTCAACCAAGTCGGGGGCGGCTACCCCGCGCTGCGCGAGCGGCTCAAGCTCTACGCGCAGTGGGAGCAGCACCCCAAGGCCTGGGACTTTGAAAGCGAGACCGATCGGGCGTTCTTTCGCATCGTCACCTTCGCCATCGACTGGAACAGCCAGTCCGCCTATGCCAACATCGTGCAGGACGTGACGGCCGACCGGCTCAAGAGGCATGAGTTGGAGGAGAGTTCCAACCGCGACCCGGCGACCGGGCTGTACAACCGCCGCTACCTGATGGCGTCGCTGCACAGCTATATCGCGGATAAGATCCCGTTCTCGCTGTGCTTCGTCGACCTGGACAATTTGAAGGCGGTCAACGACACCTTCGGCCACGCCGAGGGCGACCGCTACATCGAGGAGGCCGCGCGTCAGATCAGCTGCCAGATCCGCCGGGTGGATGTGTGCGCCCGCACGGGCGGCGACGAGTTTGTGGTGTTGTTTCGCCAGTGCCCGCCGAGGGTCGCCGAGGGAAAAATGTCGAGCGCCGCGCGCCGTATCTCGGCGGCGTTTGACGGCGAGGGCGCAATCCGCCGCGGCATCAGCTACGGCATCGTGGAGGCCGATTACACAGCGCCGACCAACCCGGAGGAACTGCTGGCAAAGGCCGACCGCGCGATGTACGAAAACAAGCGCCGAAACAAGGCCGCGCCGGAGGCATGACCAAAAACTGTTCACAGTCCGGACACATATCGGGGCAGGAAAACGGTCGGCCAGGGTCGAATCGTTGTATTTGTAAATGAAACTACAGGAGGCGCACCATGACTAAGAAGACTTGGGTTGCCCTGCTGATGGCGCTCGCGCTCGCTGCGGGCTGCCTGGCGGGCCTGGCCCAGCAGGCCGAACCCGCAGCGACCGACGCGGCTGAAGCCGCACCCGCAGAAGCCACCCCTGAAGCCCCCGCCGAGGATGCGGAGCCCGCGTTCGATTTGAACGCGGCGGCCGACGACGCCGTGCTGCTCACCGTCAACGGCGATACCATTACCAAGGCCGACGTGATCGCTCTGTACGACCAGATGATGCAGCAGTACGCCGCCTACGGCATGGACTTCACGAAGGCGGAAAACCAGCAGGCGCTGCTCGCCCATGTGATGAGCATCAAGCTGCAGGAGACGCTGCTGTTGCAGAAGGCGGCGGAACTGAAGCTCGACCAGCTCACCGAGGAGGAGCTCGCCGCGCTGAACGAACGCGTCCAGGGCGAATACGACAAGACCTTCGAGACGTACAAGGGCTACTTTGCCGCCGAGGGCAAGACCGACGAGGATGTCAAGGCCGAGGTGGTCAAGTATCTGGAGGAGAACGGCTTCTCGATGGAGAAGCTGGTTGAAAACGCCAAGAAATCGCAGGCAATCACCAAGGTATTTGAGCACGCCACCCAAGGCGTCGAAGTAGCCGAGAAAGATGTCAAGGCGGCATACGATCAGAAGGTCGAGGCCGCGAAGGCCGGCTACGCCCAGACGCCCGGCCAGTTCACGACCGATATCAGCGGCGGCGCGCCGGTGTACTACACACCCGAGGGCTGCCGCACGGTCAAGCATATCTTGGTCAAGTTCGACAAGGCTGCCGAGCTGCAATCGCTGCGGGCGGAGCTCGAGGGGCTGAAGGAAGGCGACTCGGCCAGGGCGGAGAAGCAGGCCAAGATCGACGAATTGATGAAGGACATCCAGCCTAAGCTCGACGAGATCCGGCAGAAGATCGACGCGGGCGAGGACTTCCAGGCGCTGATCGACGCCTACGGCGAGGACGGCGGCATGAAGAACGGCCCGACCGCCGAGACCGGCTACTATATGAACGCGGGCACGACCACCTACATGCCCGAATTCACCGAGGGCGGCATGGCGCTTGAGAAGGTGGGCGACGTTTCGGAGCCGGTGCTGACCAGCTACGGCTTCCACATCATCCGCTACAACAGCGACGTGCCCTCGGGCGCGACGCCTTACGAGCAGGTGAAGGGCGCGCTCACGAAGACCCTGACCGACGAGGCGCTCAAGGCGGCCTTCACCAAGACCGTGAGCGAGTGGGCGGCTGCCGCCAAGATCGAGAATCACTTGAAGTAGGCAAAAAGAACCCGCGTGAGCGTGGCGGGCGTCCGGAGGGCAAAACCCTTTGGCGGGGGCTGGAGGGGCGGAGCCACCGACGTTGCTTCGTCCCCCGTGCCGCCGTACCCGGCCCCCAGGCGATAGAACCGCAAAGCGGGTCTTCGCCGTGGCGGCGCGGCGTTCCCGATGTCCCGAAAATATAGAGACGCTGCCGACAGGCGGCGTCTCTATGTTTTCGGGACGAGTTCGTTCCTATTCCGTTATGGTATGCAAATCGCGCGTCCGGGGACGAAGTCTCCGGGCGCCATGTTTTGATTCAGGGTCAGCAGGCGCAGCACCGTGATGTCGAGCCGCCGGGCCAGGGCGTTCAGCCCCTCGCCCGGCCTGATTACGTAGGTCCGGCTCGAGCCGCACAGGCCGCGCTGGGCGCGCGGCGGTACGCAGAACCGCTGGCCCGGTATCAGCCGCGTCGGCGTGAGGTTGGGGTTGGCGCGCCGGAACGCCTCGAAGGATAGGTCGTAGCGCACCAGGATGTCGGCCAACCCCTGCCCGAAGCTCACGGTTCGCTGCGTATAACCCGGCGGGCACGCGGGCGATGGTGCGGGCCGCGGCGGCTGCGGCGTCGGTCTCGGGGGCTGCGGCGTCGGTCTCGGCGGCTGCGGCGTCGGTCCGGGTTGCGGCGGCGTCGGTCTCGGCGGCTGCGGCGGCGTCGGTCCGGGCGGCTGCGGCGTCGGTCTCGGCGGCTGCGGCGGCGTCGGTTCGGGTTGCGTCGGCTCCGATGGCGTGGGCTCGGACGGCGTCGGTTCCGATGGCGTGGGCTCGGGCAAGCACAGCACCTGGCCTACGGCCAGCGCGTCGGGGTCGACGTAGGGGTTGCGGTCCATCAGCTCGCCCGGCGTGGTGCCCGCCGCCTGCGCGATTCGCGCGATGCTGTCGCCCGGGCGCACGGTGTAGGTTCGTCCGGACGGACAGGACACGGCGCGCGGCACGCACACCGGCGTACCCGGCTGGATGCCTAAGAAATCCACGCCCGGGTTGGCGGCCCGTATGGCGGTGACGGTGGTCCGGTTCTGGGTTGCCAGCCCCAGCAGCGTGTCGCCCGGCTGCCACAGGTGCCGCGCCGATCCGGACGGGCAGTTGGCTCTCTCCATTTTTCATCCCTCCCAGCGACCATTCTATGCGCCAAAAATGCCGCAAATCTGGGGAAGCGCCGATTGATTCCGACGCCGTCTGGCGGACGCCTTTGCGCCCGCTCATTCCTGCAAAACGCTGGACGTAGCGCTGCTACGCCTGCGCATTTTGCAGAAACGGTCGGACGAAAGATCATCTGCCGGCCGCCGTCCGAATAAATCAGCGCCTACCTGGGTGGGCACTGACATATACTCCTCAACCTTCACATATGTCTTATCATACGGGGGGATTCGTATGGTGGGTATCGGGGAACGGACGGGTTATGCGCATCGGCTGCCGATCGTGCTCCGGCGCGCGGGGGAGCTTGCGCTGATGGCGGTGCTGGCGCGCGCCGCGCTGGTGGGCGAGCTCAGGCCGTTTGCGGTCGCGTGCTTCGCGGCCGGCCTGTTCGCGGACGCGTCGCCGATCGCCTTGCTGGCGGGCTGCGCACTGGGCTGCCCGTGGGAGGCGCTGGGGCTGCACGCGATCGCGCCGCTGGCGGGCTGTGTGATCGTGCTCGGCGGGTACGCCGCGATCAGGTTCACCGCGCTGGGCGACCGGCTGCACGACTCGCGCGGCAAGCGCGCGTTCCGATCGCAGGACGCGGTGGCGGCGGCGCTGGCGGGGCTGGGCGCGGGGCTGCCGCTGCTGGCGCTGCCCGGCGGCGGGTCGCACCCGGCGCTGCTCGCGACGGTGAACGCGCTGGTGGCGCTGACGGTCGCGCCGGTGCTGAGCGGCGCGCTGTCGATCGGCTGGCGGCGCACCTGCCTGCTGCCCGATGAGAAACTGTCGCTGGCGATCCTTGCGATGCTTGTGCTGCTGGGCGTGGCGCGCTCGCCGCTGAACGTGCTTGCCGCTCCGCTGGCGGCGTTCGTCGCGCTCTCGGCCTCGGTGGGCGGGCCGGGTGCGGGCGCGGCGGTGGGCGTGCTGACCGGGGCGGCGCTGGCGTTTTCGAGCGCCAACCCGATGATCGGGGCGTCGCTCGGGCTGATGGGGCTGATCGCGGGCGCGACTGCGCCGCTCGGGCGGCGCTGGAGCGCGCTGGCGTTCGTGCTGACCAACGCGGCGACGCTGGCGTTTGGCACGGGCCTCGAATTTGGCACGCTGTCGCTGCCAGCGGCGGTGTCGGTGGCGCTGCTGTACGCGCTGGTGCCCGAGGCGGCGCTTGAGAAGTTGGCCGGCTGGATTATACCCGGTCCGCGCGCGGCCAATCCCGATGAACTGGCGGCCCGGCTCAGGCAGTCCTCGGAGAAGCGGCTGCGCGCGCTGGGCAGCGTGTTCGGGGACATGGCCGCCGGTTATGGAGAGCAGCCGCCCGGCCCGGACGAGTCAGCGTTGATCGCGCAGCTGCGGCGCGCGCTGTGCGCAAGCTGCGAGGGTTATGCCCGGTGCTGGCACGGCGACGACGCGCGCGCGGGGCGCATGCTGTGCGCGCTGTTGGGCGACGCGCTCAAGGGCGAGCCGCTGAACGAGCAAGGGGATCTGTCGCCCGAATACGGGCGGCTGTGTCGGCGCGCGGCGCAGATGCCCCGGCGCTTGGGCGCTCTGCTGAGCGGGTTCGCGGCGCGGCGGCGGCAGGCGCAGGAGCGGCAGTGCGCGGGCGACGCGCTGGCGCGTCATTTCCGGCAGGCCGGCGACATTTTGAACGCAATGGGCGACAGCCTGACGCGGCCGCTCCGCGTGGACGGGGAGCTCAGCCAGACCGCGCTGGCGGCGCTCGAGCGCGAGGGGCTGGAGGTCACGGGCGTACTGGCGCTGGACATGGGCGCGTTTGAGGTCATGGCGACGCTTGCGGACGGGCTGTGGGACGGGCCGTCGGCCGCGCGCGCGGCGGAGGCGCTGACGCGAGCGCTGGGCATCCCGATGCGCGCGGCGCTGATGCCGGACGGGGTGCTGGAGCGCCAGATGCGGTTCATGCAGGCGCCGCGGCTGTCGGCGACGGTGGGCTATGCCTGCCGGGCGCGCGCGCAGAACGCGCCGAGCGGCGACAGCCACCTGGCGGCGGGGCTGACGGGCGGGCGGGTGCTGCTGGCGCTGTCGGACGGGATGGGCTCGGGCGCGCGCGCGGCGGAGGAAAGCGCCAAGACGATCCGGCTGATCCGTCGGTTCTTGCTGGCCGAGGTCGATCGCACGCTGATGCTGGAGGCGATCAACCAGCTGCTGCTGCTGCGCGGGGGGGAGGACATGTTCGCGACGGCCGACCTGTGCGTGCTCGACATGCAGCAGGGGAACGCGGAGTTTTTGAAGCTGGGCGCGTGCGCGTCGTACGTGCTGCGCAAGGGCGAATGCATCCGGGTAGAGGGCGGGCGGCTGCCGCTGGGCATCCTGGACACGGTTACGCCGGGGGTGAGCGAGATCGCGCTCAAGCCGGGCGACACGCTGGTGATGTTCAGCGACGGGGTGGCGGACACGGCGAGCGAGGCGCAGAGCGCGTGGGTGGAGGAAGTGCTCAAGGCGCACAGGAAGGAACCGCCGGGCCGACTGTGCGCAAAGCTCGTGGAAGCCGCCGGCGCGCGCCACGGCGCGAGGGACGACATGACCGCGGTCGCGGCGCGCATTGGAAGAGCATAACGGATCGGTTCCCCGCGTAAGCGGTCATAGGGATTCTCAAGGGGTGCGCCCCTTGAGCGGGGTCCAGGGGCGGAGCCCCGGGCGTTCCCCGTCCCCCCGTTCCCCGCGCCGACGCATCCATTTTCAAATGCCAGGAAAGTAAAGCCGGTGCCACGCGACGGCGGCGCGGCGTTCCCGATGTTCTGCAAGCGAAGGCGTCGCCCAGCGGGCGGCGTCTTCGCTTGCAGAACGAGTCCGTCCCCACTCCTCGGGGCAAGGCTTTCGCATCCCGCCCCCGCATACAATCGCCCTGCGGGGGTGAATGCATGGCCGGGATCGGCGGAATCGTCTGTTTCGATACGGAAAAGAGCCCGCAGGCGCTCGCCGAGGCGGCGCTGTGGATGCAGCGCGCGCTGCCTCATGGGGCGGGCCGGCGCGCTCTGTGGCAGCAGGGACGCGCGGCGCTGCTCTATGCCGGGCCGGTTGACGGGAGCCGGAACGCGCAGCCGGTGCGGCTGCTCTGCGGCGCGCGCGAATGGGTGGGGCTGTACGACGGCGAGGAACGGGCGCGCACGGCGCTGGAGGGGTTTGCCGAGTGGGGCGAGGATTGGCTGTGTGCGCTCGGCGACGCGTTCGCGCTGGCGGCGTGGGACGCCCAAGGGGAAACGCTGACGCTTGCGCGCGGCGCGGCGGGCGCCGAGCTGTGGTGCGCGCGCATCCGGGGCGGGCTGGCGTTCGCCGGCGACCCGTCGGCGCTGCGTTGCCTGTACGGCTGGACGCAAATCGCCCCGCCGGAACCTATGCCGGCGGGGCATGCCGTTCGGGCGGGGCGGGATAGCGGCGGCAATATGCGGATCGTGCATATCGCTCCATCCGAATCCCCTTAGCTCAGTTCGAACGCCCCGGTATACAGCTTGTAATACTCGCCCCGTTGCTCTAGCAGGTCCTCGTGGCTGCCGCGCTCGATGATCTTGCCGTGCTCGAGCACCATGATGGCATCTGCGTTGCGCACGGTGGACAGCCGGTGGGCGATCACGAACACCGTTCGGCCCTCCATCAGCCGGTCCATGCCGCGCTCGACCAGCGCCTCGGTGCGCGTGTCGATCGAGCTCGTCGCCTCGTCCAGGATCAGCACCGGGGGATCCGCCACCGCGGCGCGCGCGATCGCCAGCAGCTGGCGCTGGCCCTGCGACAGGTTGAGCCCGTCGGCTTGCAGCACCGTGTCGTAGCCCTCGGGCAGGCGGCGGATGAAGCCGTCGGCCCCGGAAAGCTTCGCGGCCGCGCGCACCTCGTCGTCGGTGGCCAAGAGCTTGCCGTAGCGGATGTTGTCCATCACCGTGCCGGTGAACAGGTGGGTATCCTGGAGCACCATCGCCATCGAACGGCGCAGGTCGGGTTTCTTGATCTTCGAGATGTTGATGCCGTCGTAGCGGATCTTACCCTCGGGCACGTCGTAGAAGCGGTTGATTAAATTGGTGATCGTGGTCTTGCCCGCGCCGGTCGAACCCACGAACGCGATTTTCTGGCCGGGCCGGGCGTACAGCGACACCCCTTCCAGCACCTGCTTGTCCGGCTCGTAGCCAAAGGTCACCGAGTCGAACACCACGTCGCCGCGCACCGGCGTCAGATGGTCCGCGCCGCCGTGTGCGTCCGGTTGCCGCCACATCCAGCGCCCCTCCCCGTCCTGCAGCAGCGTCACCTGCCCCCGGTCGGGCTCGGGCGCCTCGTCGATCACCCGGAAGATGCGCTCCGCGCCCGCCAGCGCGTTGAGCACGGCGTTGAGCTGCTGGCTGATCTGGGTGATCGGCTGGGTAAAGTTGCGCGTGAGCTGCAAAAACGCGATCGCCGTGCCCAGCGTCAGTCCGCCCCGGATCACCAGCACCCCGCCCGCGATCGCCGTGACGGCGTTGAGCAGGTGCGACAGGTTGCCCATTACCGGCATCAGGATGTTCGCGAAGGTATGCGCGCCGGTCGAGGCCGCCCGCATCTTCTCGTTGAGTTCGTCGAACGCCGCCTTCGTCTGCGCCTCGCGGCCGAACACCTTGACCACCTTCTGCCCCTCGACCAGTTCCTCGATGTAGCCGTTGAGCTTCCCCAGCGCCGCCTGCTGAGCGACGAAGTAGGCGCCCGACTTGCTTCCGATGTAGCCCGCCGCGCGCACCATCACAAACAGCATGACCACCACGATCAGCGTCATCTGCCACGAGTAGTAGGCCATCATGCCGAACACGGCCGCCACCGTGATCGCCGAGGAGATGAAGCTGGTCACGCTCTGGGACAGCATCTGCCGGATCGCGTCGACGTCGTTGGTGTAGCGCGACATCAGCTCGCCGTGGGTGTTGCGGTCGAAGTAGCGCAGCGACAGCGCCTGCATGTGGTTGAACAGATCGACGCGCAGCGCGTACAGCATGTCCGCCGAGATGCGCAGCATGATCCGGCCCGAGGCGTAGTTCGACAGCGCGCCGAGCAGGAAGACGCCGCCCATCCACATGAGCGAGGCGAGCAGCCCCCGAATCAAGCCTTCGTCGTAGCCGCCCGACAGCGGCGTCATGTATTGGTCGATCAGCACCTGCATGAACGCGGTGCCCGCCACCTGCGCGGCGGCGCCCGCCGCGATGAACAGCACGACCAGCGCCATGAGCGCCTTCGCGCCCCGCGAGTAGCCAAAGATGCGAAGCAGCACCTTGAAGGGGTTTTCGACGCGCCGGCTCGGCCCGGGGCCGCGCCCGCCGCGCATGGGACCCATCATCCTAGGCCACCCCCTTCTGCTGCGAGGAATAGACCTCGCGGTAAATCTCGCTCGTGTCCATCAGCTCTTCGTGGGTGCCGACCGCGCTGACGCGGCCCTCGTCCATCACCACGATCTGGTCGGCGTCCATCACCGAGGTCACCCGCTGCGCGATGATGATCTTGGTCGCGCCCGTGAGCTCGTCCGCGAGCGCCCGGCGGATCCGGGCGTCGGTCGCCACGTCCACCGCGCTCGTCGAGTCGTCCAGAATCAGCACCTTGGGCTTTTTCAGCAGCGCCCGCGCGATGCACAGCCGCTGCTTCTGCCCGCCCGACAGGTTCACGCCGCCCTGGCCCAGCTCGGTGCCGTAGCCTTGGGGGAAGCTCATGATGAAGTCGTGCGCCTGCGCCGCGCGGCACGCCCATTCGATCTCATCGTCGGCGGCGCGCTCGTTGCCCCATTTGAGGTTTTCGCGGATGGTGCCCGAAAACAGCACGTTTTTCTGCAGCACCATCGCCACCGCGTCGCGCAGCGCCCCGAGCGGGTAGTCGCGCACGTCGCGCCCGCCCACCCTGACCGTGCCGCGCGTGGCGTCGTACAGCCGCGGGATCAGCTGCGTCAGCGTGGTCTTGCCGCTGCCGGTACCGCCCAGAATCCCCACCGTCTGCCCCGCGGCGATCGACAGGCTGACGTCGGTCAGCGACAGGCGCGCTTCGTCCCCGGCGTAGCTGAAGGACACCCGGTCGAACTCGACCGAGCCGTCCGCAACCACAAGCGCCCGGTCCGCGCCCGCGTCCGTGATGTCGATCGGCTCGGACAGCACCTCGGCGATGCGCCCGACCGACGCGCGCGACAGCACCGCCATCAAGAACACCATGGACAGCATCATCAGCGACATCAGGATTTGCATGATGTAGCTGATGAAGCCCGACATCTCGCCGATGGCAAACGTGCCCGCGGCGATCATGTTGCCGCCGAACCACATCACCGCCACGATGCAGCCGTACATGCACAGCTGCATCAGCGGCATACCCAGCACCACCAGCTTCTCCGCGCGCACCTGCGCGGTGCGCACCGCCGACGCCTCCTCCTCAAACCGCACCCGCTCGTAGTCCTCGCGCACGAACGCCTTGACCACCCGGATCGCGATCAGGTTCTCCTGCACGCGGCCGTTGAGCCGGTCGTACTGCTTCATCATCTCGCCGAAGCGCGGGTAGGCGTTCTTCATGATGTAATACATCGCCCCGCCCAGAATGGGCATCACCGCCAGAAACACCATCGACAGCCGCGCGTTGATCGACACCGCCATCACCGTGGCCATCACCAGCATCAGCGGCGCGCGCACCGCCATGCGCAGCAGCATCATAAAGGTGTTCTGCACGTTGGTCACGTCGGTCGTCAGCCGGGTGACCAGCGTGGCGCTCGGGAAACGGTCGGCGTTTTTGAATGAGAAGTCCTGCACCTTGCCGAACAGGCCCTCGCGCAGATTCTTGGCAAAGCCCATGCCGGCCTGCGCCGCGAGACGCCCCGACAGCGCGCCAAAGCCCAGGCTGGCGAGCGCCAGGGCGGCCATCAAAAGGCCCATACGCACGGTGTAGCCGACGTTCCCGGCGCGGACGCCGCCGTCGATCATCGCGGCCATCAGCATCGGGATCAGCACCTCCATCAGCACCTCGCCCACCATGGCGAGGGGTGCGAGAGCGGCGACGCGCCGGTACTCGCGCACATACGAAAGCAGTTTTCCGATCATATGGCCTCCCAATCCTCGATCTTTACGTTATATGGAAGCCATTATAGCGGGGCACTGTGGCGGTCGTTGGCCCTCTTGCGTTAATTGCGTGTGATTTCGATGCTTGCGCGATCGGCCGCCAGGCGGTATAATCAAACCGATCGGACAGGAGGACGCCATGCAGCTTCGCTACTTTCAAAAGGGCTTCAACTACGCGCAGGACGGGCCGGGCAACCGGCTGGTCTACCATTTGACGGGCTGCAACATGCGCTGCCCCTGGTGCGCCAACCCCGAGGGCATGGCCATGGACGCCCCCTGCCGGACGGAGCCGGTGGAGGCGGTCGCCCAATCGGTGGTCTCGGCGCGGCCGATGTTTTTCGACGGCGGCGGGCTGACGCTGACCGGCGGCGAGGTCACCGCGCAGCCGGTCGCCGCGCGCGCGTTGCTGGATATGGTGAGGCGGGAGGGCGTGCACACCTGCGTCGAGACCAACGCGGCGAACGAGCGGCTCCATGAATTGCTGCCGCTGATCGACCTGCTGATCGCCGACTTCAAGCACCCCGATGACGAAGCGCATCGGCGCTTCACCGGGCTGTCCAATGCGCTCGTGCGGCGCAATCTGATGGATGCCGCGCGCGCGGGGCATAAGATGCTCGTTCGGGTGCCGCTGATCCACGGCGTCAACGACGACGACGGCGCGCTTAACGGCTTCACGGAATTCTTTGAACAACTGGCGCTGCCGGGCGTGCGCGTCGAGATTCTGCCCTACCACGAATACGGCAGGGACAAGTGGATCCGCGCGTACGGGCGATACGACATGCGGGACGCGTTTGTGAGCGCGGAAACGGTGCGCGCGTTTGAGCGCGCGTTCGAGGCCGCCGGGATGAACGTGGTCCGGACATAAAAGGGAGGCACTTTCTATGGCGACGATCGGGACACCTGCGCGCGTCACTCAGATGGCGAACGCGCTGTTTCAAGAGGAGCGGGCGATGAAGCGGCTGGACGGCTGGTTCCTCGTGCGGGAATCGCATATGCGCCATGCGGCCGAGTACGCGCAGTTGCCGCCGATGGAACGCGCGGCCTGCCTGCTGCGCGAGGCGATCAAGGAACTTAAGCTGTCGATCAGCGAGCACGCGCTGTTCGCGGGCACGCAGCGCGACGCGTTCGCGCGCTCCTACGCGCTAATCAACCCGAGCTTTCAGGTGGAGTCGTTCGCCGGCTACTGCGACCCGACCGCGGTGTACGGGGACATCGAGCCGAACGATGAATTCCCGGCGGAGCGCATCGCCAGGGCGCGCGCGTTTGACTCGGGCAGCGACTACGTGCGCGCGCTGTCGGCCACCTACGCGCGCCACGAACGGCTGACCGGCGAGGTGGCCTTCTTCATGGAGCAGGTGACCGGGCACATCGTGCCCGATTTGCGCGCCATGCTCTCGGGCGGCGTGCGCGCGGCGATCGAGCGGATCGACCGGCGGATTTCCGGGGAAGCGGACGAAAACGTGCGCTCGAACCTGAACGCCATGCGGATCGCGCTCGAATCGGCCTGCCTGCTGGCCGGGCGCTACGCCCAGCTGGCGGCGACGCTCGAGCAAGCGGCGGAGGGCGAGCGCAGGGCGCAATTGACCAGGATGCGCGAGGCGCTCGAGAAGGTGCCCATGCGCGGCGCGGACACGCTGTACGAGGCGATCCAGAGCTTCATGCTGCTCTGGCAGGTGATGTGCCTCGAGCAGGCCCCGAACCCGTTCGCGTTCTCGGTGGGCAATGCCGACCGCATCTTCGAGCCGTTCCGCGCGAAGGAGCGTTTACCGCGCGAAGACGCCGCGGCGCTGCTCAAGCACCTGCTGGTGTTCTTCAACGTGGGCGACCGCAGCTGGGCCATCTCGCAGAATCTGATCGTGGGCGGGCGCGACCTTAAGGGCAACGACCTGACCTGCGAAACCAGCTACGCGCTGCTCGACGCCTACTTCGACATGAACCTGCCCCAGCCCATCCTGTCGATCAAGCTGCACAGCGGCACGCCCGACCGGCTGTACGGGGAGATGGGTCGGTTCTTCTTCACGCCAGGCTGCCTGACGCCCTCGCTGTTCAACGACGACGCCATGTTCGAGGTGCTGCGCGCGGGCGGCATCGCGGGAGACGACCTGCCCGACTACGGCATCGCCGGCTGTCAGGAACCGCTCATCATGGGCAAGGACAACGGCAACACCACCAACACCTGGCTGAATCTGCCGAAAATTCTGGAACTGACGCTGTCGGGCGGCACTTCCACGGTGACCGGGGCGAAGATCGCTACCTATGTGCAGGACGCGCAGCCGCTCGAGGCGCTGCGCAATGTGCGCGAGCGCTTCTATGAAAACCTCAGGCACTTCCTCGCTCAGATGGAGGACGCGGCCAACGGCGCGTCGCGCGCGGTGGCTCGCCTGCCGGTGCCCTTCCTGTCCACGCTGATGGGCGGCATCGAGAGCGGCTACGACATGCGCGACGCCGCGCATCAGGGCACCCGCTACAACGCCAGCGGCTGCCTGATCCACGGGCTTTCCGTGCTGGCCGACTCGTTTGTGGCGATCGACTGCCTGCTGCGCGACCGGCCCGAGGACGCGGGCCGACTGCTCGAGGCCTTGAAGCGCAATTTCGAGGGCGACGAAGAGCTGCGCGACTATCTGCGCGCCTGCCCCAAGTTCGGCGGCAATGAGGACGCGCCCGACGCCGAGGCCGCCGAGATCGCGGACAAGGTGTCGGACATGGTGGCTTCGCTCAAGAACTACCTGGGCAACCCGTTCCGGCCCGACTTCTCCACGCCCTCCACCCACCTGCTGTACGGCTACTGGGTGGGCGCGACGCCCGACGGGCGCGGCGCAAGGGAGATGCTCAACTACGGCGTGGACCCGCTGGCCGGCGACGCCTCGGGCGGGTTGGGGCTGCGCACGCTGTCAGCGATGAAGCTGCCTTACATCAAATTCACCGGCGGCTACGCCTCGCACTTCGGCATCGACCCCAAATACTTCAAGGGCGAGACGCTGATGGAGAAGGGGATGGAGTTCAAGCGCAAGGTGTTCTCGCCGCTGTTCTTCAACGAAATGAACGAACGGCTGGCCCCGTTCTACCTGTACCTCAACATCACCACGCCCGAGATGCTGCGCAAGGTGCTGGCCAATCCCAAGAAGTACGCGCCGGGCGGGGTGTACATCATGCGCATCCACGGCACCTTCGTCAACTTCCTCGACCTGTCGCCCGCGATCCAGCAGGACATCATCAAGCGGCTCGATCCGGCGTCGACGACCATGGAGGTGGCCGGATGAATGTGATCGGCCTCGATATCGGCACCACCTCGCTGTCGGCGGTGGTGGTCGAGGACGGCGGGCGGACGCTGGCCGCGCGCTCGGTGGACAGCGACAGCGCGATCCCCGGCCGGCCGTGGGAGCACTTGCAGGACCCGGTGGTCATCGTGGCCCGCGCGCTCGAGCTGGTTAAGCAATTGGCGAACGAATACGGCCCGATCGCCTCGATCGGGCTGACCGGGCAGATGCACGGCATCCTGTACCTGGACGCGGAGGGAAAGGCGTGCAGCCCGCTGTATACCTGGCAGGACGCGCGCTGCGAGTTGAAGCCTGGCGGCGGTTCCGATGAAACCTACGCCGCTCGGCTGTCCCGGCTGACCGGCCACAGGATGGCGACCGGCTTCGGCGCGGCCACCCATGATTGGCATGTTTTGCACGGCTGTGTGCCTGAGGGCGCGGTGCGCTTCTGCGCGATCCACGACTACGTGGGCATGGTGATGACCGGCCGCAAGACGCCGCTCACGCACATCTCCGACGCGGCCAGCTTCGGCCTGTTCGACGCGGCCTCGGGTGCGTTCGACGCGGCGGCGATCGCACGGGCCGGGCTCGATATGTCGTTCTTCCCGGAGGTGGCGCGCGGCGCGGAACTGCTTGGGTTTACGCACGGCGGCATTCCGGTGTCGGTCGCGATCGGCGACAACCAGGCCGGCTTCCTCGGCGCGGTGCAGGGCGACGAGGCCGTCATGGTCAGCGTGGGCACCAGCGGTCAAACATCGCTGACGTCGAACGCGACGGCGCTGCCCGACTGCCTGGACGCGCGGCCGCTGAACTTGGGCGACCGGATCCTCGTGGGCAGCACGCTGTGCGGCGGGCGGGCATACGCCCAATTGGAGGCGTTTTTCCGCTCGTGCGCGGCGCTCGCGGGCATCACCCCGGCGCGCCTTTACCCGGCGATGAACGCGCTGGCGCCGGGCGCGCTGGATCTGCCCGACAAGCTGGTCGTCGATACCCGCTTCGCCGGCGCGCGCCACTGTCCGGACGCGCGCGGCTCGATCGCGGGGATCACGACCGGCAACCTGACGCCCCAGCACCTGATCGGCGGCGTGCTCGAGGGCATCGCCGCGGAACTGCATGAGATGTATCGGGCGATGCTGCGCGCCGGCGCTCAGCCGCGCAGCGTGCTGATCGGCGCGGGCAACGCGGTGCGCAACAACCCGGCGCTGGTCGCGGCGCTCGAGCGCGCGTTCGGCCTGCCGCTCAAGATGCCCGTCCACCGCGAGGAAGCCGCCTACGGCGCGGCGCTGTTCGGCATGGCCGCCGCCGGAGGGCGCACGCTGGCGCAAGCGCGGGCGCTGATCGCGTATCAATAGCCCCCGAAAGGGCAGGATTGCGAGGTGTCGTCTGTACGACCCTCAGGCGGGCGGATATCATCCGCCCGCGGCCTGTTTGGAGAACTCTCAAGCTTCATCCGATCCTGTCGACGGGGTCACCACCCCGCCTGCGGGCACCCACTACGGGGTCACCACCCCGCCTGCGGGCACCCCTCCAGGGAGGGGAATGGGGGGAATGGGAAGGGGCCGCGACGCTTGCGCCGCAGCCCCTGTTTTGTCGGACCTTACTTGCCGAACAATTGCACCCAGTGCATCGTGTTGTTTACCTTGTAGGCGCACACGCCGATCGAGCCGAACGACTCGCGCAGGATGTTCTGGCGATGCCCGGACGAGCTCA
Source organism: Anaerozeibacter quisquiliarum (assembly GCF_051162045.1). Taxonomy (NCBI): domain Bacteria; kingdom Bacillati; phylum Bacillota; class Clostridia; order Eubacteriales; family Anaerozeibacteraceae; genus Anaerozeibacter; species Anaerozeibacter quisquiliarum. The sequence continues at coordinate 31,465 of NZ_JBISDI010000004.1, read as the reverse complement.
TCCAAGAGGCCATCACCTTGTCGGCGGTCTGCTGGCCGCGCGCGATGTTCTCGCCGCGCGCCGCGCTCGACACGGTGCTCCACTTGCTGCCGTCGGGGCGCGTATGGCTGAAGAAACCGGCGATCTCACTGGCGCGCACGCAGGCCGCGCGGGTCAGCTCGCTCGACACCTTGAGCGCGGGAAGACCGGCCTTCTGGCGGTCGGCGTTGACCTGACGCACCACTTCCTGGGCCATCGCGTCCATGTTGGTGCCGCCCTTGACCGCGCCGGCATCCTTGCCGGGCTTGCAGTTGGCCTGGCCGTTCGGGCACTTCGAGCCGGGCTTTGAGCTGGCCGTGCACTTGCCGTTCTTGCACGAGGAACCCTTTTTCTGATCCGCCTTGCAGCTCGCCCTGGTGCAGCCTGTGCGCGTGCACTGCTTCGCACTCTGCCCCTGATTGGCCTTGCAGCTCACCGTAATCTTCGCCGACGCGGGCACCGCCGCCATCAGACATACCAGCAACATCGCCGTCAATTTCCTAAGCTTCACAATTGATCCCTCCAATGAAATGAATTTGAAATATATTTCAATGGAATTGTAACTTTTAATCCAGGGCTTGTCAATAGGATTTGGCGAATTGGCACGCATTACCAGCGCCGCGATCCGCCCGCGCCCCTCCCCGGGGGGCGCGAATGCGATTGCCTACCCGGCTCGGAATCGCCGCCCGTCCGCCTGCCGCCCAGCCGCCCGCGAAGCGGGCAAACGGACGGGCGGGAACCTTTCGAGCCCTCGCGCGAAGCGCGGGCGTCTTGACACTTAATATTGAATGCAATAGAATGTAAGAAATGCAGTTGCAGACACATGGGGAGGACAATGCGGAGCATGGGCAATCGGGTCGGGCGGTGGGTTATGGGCGCGGCGCTGGGCGTCTATCTCCTCGTAGGGATGGGGATGGGGCCGACTTCGGCGACGGGCGGGCCGGTCGTCGCGCCGCCGCAGTTGCCGCCGCGCCCGACGGCCTCGCCCGGCCCGACCGCGACGCCGCTGCCGGTGTACGCGGACACGCTGAAAATCGATCACCAGGCGCAGCCGTCCAGCATGGTCGCGCCCGAGCCGGTGCAGGTGCAGATCAGCCTCGAAAACCCGGCGGCCGAGCCGATCGGCGAGATCCGCATCTGCCGCGACAACGGCGCGGTGGTCAAAGAGGTGGGTGTGCTGCCCAAGGACGGCAAGGCCGACGACAAGTTTTCCGATACGATCACGCCCACCGACGCCCAGCTGGACGAGGGCAGGATGATCTACCTCGTCCGCTACACGCTGGGCGTGGGCAAGCCGGGCGCGAGCGCGCGGGAGCGCGCGGTCGTGGTGCCGATCACGCGGCTGCCGGCCGAGCCGGGCGTGGAGTTCACCCGCTCGATCCCGGTCGCCAGCGCGCGCCCGGGCGAGGAGGTGTCGATCGCCTACCGTGTGCGCAACACCGGCAACGTGGCGCTCACCCACCTGTCGGTCACCGACGGGGACGCGGGTGAGGTGGGCGCGCTCGACCGGCTCGACCCGGGCGAGCGCAAGACCTTTTTCCACCGATTCGTGATGGAGGATACCTTCACCTCCAATCCCAAGCTCAGCTATTCGCACCGCGCCACGCGCGATACCTTCGAGAAGGAGTTGGCGGGCGCGGCCATCTACCGCGCCGACGAGCGGCTGAGCATCACGCTCGAGGCCGACCGCTCCGCCGTGTCGCCGGGCGAGGTGGTGACGCTCACCTACCGCGTGGTCAATCTGGGCGACGTGCCCTACGACCATCTGCGCCTGACCGACCAATTGATGGGCGAGCTCGTGGGGCTGCCCTCCGAGATCAAGGTCGGGCAGGACTGCGTGTTCACCAAGGCGGTGAAGATGACCGCGACCACCACCTTCCTGTTCACGCTGACCGGGCAAAGCCCCGGCGGCAGCCCGCTCGAGGCCGCCAGCAACCCGCTCACGGTGGCGGTCAAGCCGGCGCTCGACGACGTGAAGCTAACGCTGACCGCCCGGCCCGCGGCGCTCCGGCTGACCGGCCCGGGCGAGGTGGACTTCACGCTGACGGTGCGCAACGAGGGCGAGCTGGACCTCATGGGCGTGAAGCTCAACGAGCGCGAGCGCGGCGAGATCCGCACGCTGGCCGTGGCCGCGCCGGGCGACACCGAGACAGCGGTGCGCTACGCGGTGAACGAGCCCGGTACGTTCCAGTTCATGGCCGAGCTGACCGACTCGAAGGGCGGGCGGCTGACCGTGATGTCCAACGAGGTGGCGATCGATTTCGGGCGGGACGGACGGCAGGCCGAGCCACAGGGCGCGCCCGACGACGCGCCCGACGACGCGCCCGACGGCGCGCCGTACCGGCTGTCCGACAGGCCGGCCGCGTTTCGGCAGATGATGGCGGGCGTGCTGGTCGTGTTGGCGGTGCTGGCTACCGTCATGGCCGCCTCCGCGGTTTCGCGCCGGCGGCACAAGCGCCGGCTGCGTGACAAGCAACTGCGCAAGCTCCGGCGCGACTACCGGCGCGGCCAGCTCGAGGACGGGCGCCAGCAGACCCGCCCGCATCCGGCGGTGTCCGCGAAGCCGCGCCAGCCGTCCGATCACGAAACGCGCCGGCCGGGCAGTATAGGCAAGGGCAATGGAGGCAAGTGAGGCCATGTTTTCAGGATTTACCGATCGCACGTTCGAATACTACATGGCGATCCGGATGAACAACAACCGCGCGTTCTTTGAGGCCAACCGCGGCTGGTACGAAGGCGACGTGAAGCGGCCGATGCTCGAGCTGATCGAGGCGCTCGCGCCCACGGCGCTTGAAATCGACGCCCAGCTCGACGCCCGGCCCGCGCGCTGCCTGGCCCGAGCGATGCGCGACGTGCGCCGGCTGCACGGTCAGCCGGCCTACCGAGACTACAGCTTTTTCAAGTTCCGGCGCTTGGGCGAGGATCGGTACACCGCGCTGGGGCTGTTCTTCGACCTGTCGGACGACGGGGCGAGTTACGGCTGCGGCATCTATGAGAAGAACGTGCCGCTGATGAATGCGTTTCGGCGCGCCATCCTGACCGAGCCCGAGCGCGTGCTCAAGCTGACAGGGCGCGCCGAGCGCGCGTTTACGCTTTATCCCGATACCGTGAAGCGCATGGCGGTGCCGGAATCGGTGCCGGACGCGCTCAGGCGCTTCTACCCGATGCGCAGATTCTACATGCAGCGGGAGATACGGGATTTCGCGCAGATCAAGTCGCCCGCCCTGGTCGATGAGATCGTCCGGGGCTACGGCGAACTGAAGGGGCTGTATCAGTTCATCCAGGCGCTGACGCCGATCGACGACCGATCTTGAACCGCTGAAACACGCGATTGAGATATATCAGAAACCCCAGCGAAGACGAAGGAGTGACCATCCATGAGCAAACGCGACCGTCTCACCGTAAACGCAATCCGCATCCTATCCGCCGAAGCAGTACAGCAGGCAAAGTCGGGGCATCCCGGCATGCCGATGGGCGCGGCGGCGATGGCGTACGCCCTGTGGGGTAAGCACATGAAGCACAACCCCAAGAACCCCAACTGGCCCGACCGCGACCGTTTCGTGCTGTCGAGCGGCCACGGCTCGATGCTGATGTACTCGCTGCTGCACCTGTTCGGCTACGGGCTGACGATCGACGACATCAAGCAGTTCCGCCAATTCGGCTCGAAGACGCCCGGCCATCCCGAATACAGGCACACGGTGGGGGTAGAGACCACGACCGGTCCGCTGGGCCAGGGCATCGCGAACGCTGTGGGCATGGCCATGGCCGAGGCGCACCTGGCGGCCAAGTTCAACCGCGAGGGCTACCCGGTGGTCGACCACTACACCTACGCGATCCTCGGCGACGGCTGCATGATGGAGGGCATCTCGCACGAGGCCTGCTCGCTGGCGGGCACGCTCAAGCTCAAGAAGCTGATCGCACTCTACGACGACAACAAGATCACGATCGAAGGCTCGACCGAGCTGGCGTTTCAGGAGGACGTGGCGGGCCGCTTCCGCGCCTACGGCTGGAACGTGATCGACGTACCCGACGGCAACTGCGCCCAGCAGGTGGGGGCGGCGATTCGGCTGGCAAAGGGCGCGGACAGGCCTTCGCTAATCATCTGCCACACCGACATCGGCTTCGGCTCGCCCAAGGCCGGACATCACTCGGCGCACGGCGAACCGCTGGGCGAGGAGAACATAGCGCTCACCAAGAAGAACCTCGACTGGCCCTGCGCGGAGCCGTTCGAGGTGCCGGACGAGGTCTACGAGACCACCGGAAAGGTCGTCAAGGATGGGCAGAAGGCCGAGGAAGACTGGCGGGAGATGTTCGACGCGTGGTCGACGGCCTATCCCGAGCTCGCCGAGGAGTGGGCGCTGTGGCACGGCGAACTGCCGTCTGACGTGCTGGCCGACGAAGGCCTGTGGGCGTTTGACAAGGCCGACGCCACGCGCAACGCCTGCGGCGCGGTGCTGAATCGCCTGGCAGCGAAGCTTAACAACCTGTTCGGCGGCAGCGCCGACCTGGCGCCTTCGAACAAGAGCTACATGAACGGCCGGGGCGATTTCTCGGCTGCCGACTATGCCGCGAGCAACCTGCACTTCGGCGTGCGCGAGCACGCGATGGCCGCGATCTCGAACGGCATCCAGCTGCACGGCGGCCTGCGCGCCTACTGCGCCACCTTCTTCGTGTTCAGCGACTACATGAAGAACGCCATGCGCATGTCGGCGATCATGGACATCCCGGTGACCTACATCCTGTCGCACGACTCGATCGGCGTGGGCGAGGACGGCCCCACCCACCAGCCGGTGGAGCACCTGGCGGGGCTGCGCGCCATACCGGGCCTGATCGTGTTCCGCCCGGCGGACAGCCGCGAGATGGCCGCGGGCTGGGTGGTGTCGCAGACGATGGGCCATCCGACCGCGCTGGTGACCACGCGTCAAAATTTGCCGCTGTACGAGGCGAGCGGCCCCGCGGCGCTCAAGGGCGGCTACATCCTGCTCGACAGCGATAAGGCGACCCCCGACGTGATCCTGATGGCCTCGGGCTCGGAGGTCGAGCAGTGCGTGGGCGCGAAAGAACTGCTGAAGGCCAAGGGAATCGACGCGCGCGTGGTATCGATGCCCTCGTTCGAGCTGTTTGAGATGCAGGACGCGGCCTACCGCGAATCGGTGATCCCGAATGCGGTGCGCGCGCGCGTGGCGGTCGAAGCCGGCGTCGCGATGGGCTGGGAGAAATACGTCGGGCTCGACGGCGCGATCGTCGCCATGCAGGGCTTCGGCGCGTCGGCCCCCTACAAGCAGCTGTTCAAACACTTCGGCTTCACCGCCGAGAATGTGGCGGAGCAGGCCGAAAAGGTGGTAAAGCGTTGGCATTATCGCGATTAAATCAGCCAGGGTTTGGGTATACAATACTCAGACGGCTCAGGGAAGCGCCGCGCGCAGGAGCACGCGGCGCTTCCGGCTTTTGGAGATAGAAGGAGGTTGTTGCGATGAAGCACATCATCGAGGACATTCGGGCGATTCAGGTGTTGGACTCGCGGGGCTGGCCCACGGTGCGCTGCGAGGTGCGGCTGACGGACGGCGCGCTGGGCTGGGCCGTCGTGCCCTCGGGCGCGTCGACGGGCGCGCACGAGGCGTATGAGAAGCGCGACGGCGGCGAGGCCTACCTCGGCCGCGCGGTCACGCAGGCGGTGGACAATGTGAACGGCCCGATCGCGCGCGCGCTGATCGGCCTGGACGCCACGCGCCAGCTTAAGATCGACGACGCGATGATCGCGCTCGATGGCACGAAGAACAAGAGTCGGCTGGGCGCGAACGCGATCCTGGCGGTGTCGATGGCGGTGAGCCGCGCGGCGGCGGGTTCGCTCGGCATACCGCTGTACCGGTACCTGGGCGGCGCGTACGCGCGCACGCTGCCGGTGCCCATGATGAACATCCTGAACGGCGGCGCGCACGCCAGCAACAACCTGGACATCCAGGAGTTCATGGTCCGGCCGGTCGGGGCGAAGGACTTCCCCGAGGCTGTGCAGATGTGCGTGCACGTCTATCGGGCTTTGGGCGCGCTGCTCAAGGCGAAAGGGCTGTCGACCGGCGTGGGCGACGAGGGCGGGTTCGCGCCTGACCTTCCGGGCGACGAGGCGGCGCTCAAACTGCTCGTCGAGGCGATCGAGCGCGCGGGGTACAGGCCGGGCACGGACGTGACGCTGGCGCTGGACGTGGCGGCGACCGAGTGGGCGCAGGCGGACGGCACATACCTCTTGCCCAAGCAGAATAGGCGCATGACGCGCGAGGCGCTGATCGCGCATTACGAGGCGCTGATCCGCTCGTTCCCGATCGACTCGATCGAGGACCCGCTGGGCGAGGACGACTTCGAGGGCTTCACCGAGATGGTCAAGCGCGCCGGCATCCAGGTCGTGGGCGACGATTTGTTCACGACCAACCCCGAGCGGGTGGAGAAGGGCATGAAGGAGAAGAGCGCCACCGCGGTGCTGATTAAGCTCAACCAGATCGGCACGGTGAGCGAGGCGATGCAGTGTGTGCGCATGACGCAGGCGGGCGGCTGGCAGGCGGTGATCTCGCATAGAAGCGGCGAGACCGAGGACAGCTTCATCGCCGATCTGGCCGTGGCGACCAACGCCGGCCAGATCAAGGCCGGCGCGCCGGCGAGGACCGACCGCACGGCGAAATACAATCGGCTGCTGGAGATCGCGGACGAGATGGCCCGCGACATGGGGTAAACTCAGCCCGCGCGTAAGCGCTCATGGGTGTCCAGAGGGCAAAGCCCTTTGGCAGGGGTCCAGGGGACAGCGTCCCCGGCCACCGGAGGTCGTAACCCCCGCCTCCAAACTTCCAAACGGACCCCCCTTGGCCGGGTGCGCCCGGCCAAGGGGGGTCCGTTTGGAAGCCTGCCGACGCAGGGAGGCGTACGTGCCTCCGGCGGCCAGGGACTCCGCCCATTGGATCCCCGCCAAGGGGACTTTGCCCCCTTGGAACCCCCATGAGCGCTCACGCGCAGGTCAGGGCTTCATCGATCGCCCTATCTGCGCGAACGCCTTCACGCGCGCATCCAACCCCGGATATTTCTTCACCGCTTCCGCGCCGAAGAATCCCTTCGCCGGATCTTCGGTCGCGCGGTTTTCGTGCGCGATCAGCGCCCAGGTCGACTCGTACAGGTGCCGGAACTCGCTCGCGCGCTGCGCCATGCACACGAATGACTGCCGGGGCTGGTTGATGTCCTCGCCGCTGATCTCAAACATCTCATAGCGCTTGCACAGAGCGCGCAGCCGCTCAAGCTGCCCCACCGTATTGCGGCTGGGCATATAGCATATCGCCCGGTAGCCGGTTTGCCTCAGGTACGGGAACAGCTCGTCCAAGAAAGCGTCCTCGAACTGCTGCGCGCGCTTGTCGCCGGTCACCGAGTCGCCCACGTCGCCGAGGTAGGGATAGGCCATGATCGCGCCAATTTCATCCGCGAAATCCATGATCTCCTTGAAATCGACCAGCTCGTCGGTCGCGTCGACGTAGAACTTCGAGATCAGCTCCACCTTGATCCAGCCGATCAGGTCGTACAGCATGAACGGATTGTTCGCGTCCATGAGGTAGCCCTCGATGCGCTCCGCGATGGGCAACTGCAAGTCGCGCTTGATGAAGTCGACCAGCCCCTGTCCCGCGCCGAAGCGCTCGATCAGCTTGGTCGCCAGCGCGCTCGACAGGTGGCGCTCGGTGATCGTGCCGCCCGCCTCGAACATCGAGATCGGCACGACGTCCCGGTCGAAGTCGAGCTCGATGCCGTGCGCGCCCATCATGCCATTGAGGCCCGCGACCATCTTGCGGTTGCGCGCGTTGCGCAGAGCCCGGCGCGGCGCGAAGTAATCGTCCAGCGTGCGCACCTTATCGTGCGGTACGCCGTGGATCGTCAGGTAGGCCACGCCGAGCTGATCGGGGTTGTTCATCTTCATGCCCTCAAACGGCGTGCCATCCATCGTCGCGCGGCACTCGATGCCCACCGTGCCCGGAATGCCGACGATGCGGCATGCTTCGAGGAACTCCTCCGCGCCCGCGACCGAGTCGTGATCGACCAGCCCGCAGGTACACAGGCCCGCCTGCCACGAAAACCAGGCCGCCGCCGTCGGCGAATAGGGCGAAAACGAAAAGGTGGTGTGGATGTGGTTGTTCACGTCCTCATGCGTTTCGGGGAGCGGCAATTTGCCCGCGCGCGCTTGCGCGACCAGCTTGCGCAAATTTTCCAGGCGCTCCGGCGCATTCAGCAGTTTCAGGGCTTCTTCGCGGCTGATGTTTTCCATGATAATTTCCTCCGTTAATCAATACCGAAAAATCGCGATCCGTTGTCAAACGCGGCCTCGGCCAGCGCCTCGGGGGTCATGCCGCGCAGCTGGGCGATCCGGGCCGCCGTGTGTGTTACGTGCGCGGGCTCGTTGCGCCGTCCGCGCAGCGGCTCGGGGGCCATGTAGGGGCAGTCGGTCTCGATCATCAGGCGCTCGATCGGCATTTTCTGCGCCACTTCGACGAGCTTCGCCGCGTTCTTGAAGGTGATTACACCGGTGAACGAGATGTACATGCCCATGCCGAGGTACTGCTTGGCGCTCTCCCAGCTGCCGCTGTAGCAGTGCATCACGCAGCGCGGCAGCGTGCCCGCGCGATGGCGCGCGGCCAGCAGCTCTGCGGCCTCGCCGTGCGCCTCGCGGATGTGCAGCACACAGGGCTTGCCCAGGCGGTGCGCCATTTCAAGTTGCGCATCGAACGCCGCGCGCTGGGCGTCCCTCGGCGAGAAGTCGTAGTGGAAATCCAGCCCGATCTCGCCGAGCGCCATCACCTTGGGCCGCGCGAGATAGCCCTCGAGTCGCCGCGCGACTTGCGTCTCCCAGCGCGACGCGTCGTGCGGATGCACGCCGAGCGCCGCATATAGGGGATCGTGCGCAGCCGCCAGCTTCAAGACCGCGGCGGCGGCGCCTTCGTCCGAGGCGTCGCCCACCACCACCGCGCGCGCTATGCCGCCTTCGCGCATCCGCTCAAGCACGTCCGCGAGGTCGTCCCGGAATCGCTCGTCGGTCAGGTGGGCGTGGGTGTCGAACAGCTTCATCAGCCGATCTCCCAGCCGCCGCCGACCGCGTCCTCGACGGTCAACAACTTCAAATGGCCCGCTTCGTCGCTCGCGCACAGCAGCATGCCCTCGGACACGATGCCGCGCATCTTGCGCGGGGCGAGGTTGGCGACCAGCACGCAAGTCTTGCCCACCATCTCCTCGGGGCTGTAGTGCTGCGCGATGCCGCTGACCACGGTGCGGATTTCACCCGACTTGAGTTCCAGCGTCTCCTTGAGCAGCTTGTCGGATTTCTCCACTTTTTCACAGGCGATCACCTTGGCGGTGAGCAGCTTGACCTTGAAGAAGTCGTCGATCGAGATCGGCGCGGCCTCCTCGAACGCGGCGTGACCCTCGTCCTTCGCGGGCGGCGCTTCGGGCGCGGGCGCGCTCTCCGGCTCGGGGGAGAGCGCCTTGAGCTCCGCCTCGATGTCGATGCGCGGGAACAGCGCCTCGCCCTTCTTGACGACGGTGCCCGGCGCGATCAGGCCGAACTTTCGCACCGAGGCCCAGTCCTTGAGCGAGGGGTCGGTCACGCCCAACTGCGCGAAGATGCGCTCGGGCGTGCGCGGCATCGCGGGCGCGATCAATACCGCCACCGCGCGCACGCACTCGGCCAGCGTGTACAGCACCGTGCCCAGCCGCTCGCGGCCGTCCTCGCGCTTGCCCAGCACCCAGGGCTGGGTCTGGTCGATGTAGCGGTTGGAGTCGCCCACCAGCTTCCAGATCTCATGAAGCGCCAGCGAGAACTGCAAACCGTTCATGTGCCCCTCGACGAGGCCCGGCAGCGCCTCGAAGCGCGCCTTGAGCGAAGCCTCGAGCTCGGTATCCGGGCCGGGCGCGGGCAGCACGCCGCCGAAGTACTTCTCGATCATGGCCACCGTGCGGCTGACCAGGTTGCCCAGGTCGTTGGCGAGGTCGGCGTTCATGCGGGTGAGCAGCGCCTCGTTGGTGTAGTTGCCGTCCGCGCCGAAGGGCATCTCGCGCATCAGGTAGTACCTGAGCGCGTCCGAGCCGTAGCGGCGGACGATCGGCTGCGGGTAGACGATGTTGCCCTTCGACTTGCTCATCTTGTCGTTGCCGAACAGCAGCCAGCCGTGGCCGAACACCTGCTTGGGCAGCGGCAGCCCCAGCGCGTGCAGCATGATCGGCCAGTAGATCGTGTGGAAGCGCACGATCTCCTTGCCCACCAGGTGCACGTCGGCGGGCCAGTATTTTTGCATGAGCGCGTCGTCAGGCGTGGTGTAGCCCAGCGCCGTGATGTAGTTCGACAGCGCGTCGACCCACACGTAGACCACGTGCTTTTCGTCGAAGTCCACCGGGATGCCCCACTTGAACGAGGTGCGGCTGACGCACAGATCCTGAAGCCCCGGCCGCAGGAAGTTGTTCAGCATCTCGTTGGCGCGCGACGGCGGCTGGATGAACTCGGGGTGGGTTTCGATGTAGTCGATCAGCCAATTTTGATATTTGCTCATGCGGAAGAAGTAGCTCTCCTCGCGCATCTTTTCCACCGGCCGACCGCAATCGGGGCAGTTGCCGTCCTTGAGCTGCGTGGGCGTCCAGAACGCCTCGCAGGGCGTGCAGTACATGCCCTCGTAGTCGCTCTTGTAGATGTCGCCCTGCTCGTAGAGCTTGCGGAAGATCTTCTGCACGGCCTGCTCGTGGCGCGGCTCGGTGGTGCGGATGAAGTCGTCGTACTCGACGTCCATGTCCTTCCATAGCGCCTTGGTGGCCTCGCATATGCCGTCCACCAGCGCCTGCGGCGTCACGCCTTGGGCGGCGGCGCTGCGCTCGATCTTCTGGCCGTGCTCGTCGAGGCCGGTCAGGAAGTACACGTCGTACCCGGTCTGCTTCTTGAACCGGGCCATCGTGTCGGCGGCCACCGAGCAGTAGGTATGACCGATGTGCATGTTGCCGCTGGGGTAGTAGATGGGCGTGGTGATGTAGAAGGTCGGCTTGGACATGAGCGTGTTCCCCCACTTCGTCATTCTAAAAAAGCCCCTCGCCGCGGCGGCGAGAGGCGTAGGCTTCTATCGAATTATTATAGGCGTCTTGGGCAGAAATTGTCAAGCAATTCTTGGCAAAGCAGGGCGGCCGCCTGCAAAACTTCCCCCGGGAGGGCCGCAGCCGGAAGCGATTGCCCTGTTGGTAAAGGCTGTCGCGCGCAATGCAATCTATGCATTCACGTGTACCCTGCTGCCGGCGGGGGTCTTCTCGACCCAGACCTGCCTGTCGATCCGTTCGCGCAGCTCGGATACGTGGGAGATGATGCCGATCGTGCGGTCGGCCCCCGCCATTTCGCCGAGCGTCCGGATGGCGAGGTCGAGCACCTCCGCGTCCAGCGAGCCGAAGCCCTCGTCGATGAACATCGCGTCCAGGCGGATGCCGCCCGCGCTCTGCTGCACCACGTCGGACAGCCCGAGCGCCAGCGAGAGCGAAGCCATGAACGACTCCCCGCCCGACAGGCTGTTCGCCGGGCGGGCCTTGCCCGTGTAGGCGTCGAGCACCTCGATCTCAAGGCCCGACCGCCTGCGCCCGTCGCCGCTCGCGGTCTGCCGGAGCAAGGTGTAGCGGTGCTGGCTCATCAGCTTCAGCCGCTGGTTGGCGGCGCGCAGGATGCGTTCGAAGTAGGCCGTCTGCGCGTAGGTCTCAAAGTCCAGCTTGCCGTTGGCGGTCTCCGCCAGCTGCTTCACGGCGGCGTAGGCTCGCTCGACCGCGTCAAAATCGACGGCGGCGCGGCGCAGCTCGGCGAGCGCGCCCGACGTCTGGTTCAGGCGGGCCTTGACTTCGTCGCGCCGCGCGCTCAAGGCCGACGCCTCGGCGGCGACCGCTGCGGCGTCGGCGCGCAGCGCGGCCAGGTCGGGTTGTTCCCTGTCCGCGGTTTCGCGCGTAAGCCGCAGGGTGTCGCGCTCCAGCCGCTCGCCGTCCTTCTCGTAATCCGCGACTTGCCGTTTCAGGTTTGCGAGCTCGGCCTCGGTCACGAGCGCGGCCAGGTATGCCGCCTCGTCGGCGAAGCGGTGGGCGCGCAGGGCCTCCGCGTACCGGGCCTTCGCGTCGTCCGACAGCCCCGACAGCTTCCGCGCGTTCGCGGTCCGCTCCGATGTCAGCACGGTTGCGGCCTGATGCGCCGATTCGGCGGCGGTCTTGCGCCCGGTCGCGGCCTCCCAGCGCCGGGTGAGCTCGGCAAGCGCCCGCTCATCCGCTTCCCTTTGGGCGGTCAATGCGGCCGCCTCGCCTCGCGTATGGGAGAGCAATGCGGCAAGCGCTGGGCCCGATTGTGCCCAATCGGCGTCGGGCGAAAACGCCGCGAAGTCGGTGAGAAAAACCCGGATCAGCGTCTCAACCTCGGCCGCAAGCGCGCCGCATGCCGCCGATTGTTGCTCGCGCTGCGCGCCGGCTTTCTCCTTTGCGGCCCTGGCCTTTTTCAGCCCTTCCTCGCTCACAGCCTCATCCGATAAGGCGGCGGGGGAGGGATGTTCCTTCGAGCCGCAGACGGGGCAGGGCTGGCCGTCCGCCAACCCGCGCGCGAGGACGCCGGCCTGGTTGCGAAGAAACGCCGCTTCCAGCGCCCTGTGCCTGCCGTCAGCCTCGGCAAAGGCGGCTTCGGCCGATTCGTACGCCGTTTGCGCCGCCGACAGCCGTTCCTGCCCGGCGGCGATTTCGGCGCGGCCCGCTTTAAGCTGATCCAGTTTTTTCAGCCGCGCCTGAACGGCCTCCCATTCCCTTGTGCGCGCGGCGAGCGCGGACTGCGCCTCGGCGAGCGGCGGCAGGCCGCCGACCGCCTGCGCCGCCTGCCGCAGCTCCTCGAGCGCGGCCGCTTCCTGCCGCCGCGCGGCGTCCAGGGCGTCCAGGGCGGCCTGATGATTCGCCGCCGCCCTCGCCGCGTCGAGCGCGAGCGGCCGTACCGCGCGCAGCGCCGTCTCGCCGCGCGCGGCGCGCCGCCTCGCCCGCTCGATTTCGGCGGCCTGCCCGGCATGCGCCTCGAGCGTGGCCCGGCACGCCGCGAGATCGGCGAATTTCTTGCCCAGTTCCTCGGCGACGGCCAGCGCGGCGGCAAGCGCCTGCTTGGCCTTGTCGCATTGCGCGAGCCGCCCGTCCGCCGCGGCCAGCGCCGCGCGGTCGGCCGCGATTTGCGCCGCCCACTCGGCGAAGCGCTCCTCGCGCCGGTAGACGTCGACGCCATGGCGCTCGAAGTCGTGGATGATGAGCTCGCGCCGCTCGCGCTCGCGCTTGGAGCGCGCCTTGAGCCGCTCCTGGAACTGCTTGAGCGCCCCCGTGCCGAATATGCGGCGCAGGATCGCCAGCCGCTCGTCGGTGCCGCTCGAGAGGAAGCGCAAAAAGTCGTTCTGGGCGATCATCACGATTTGCGCGAACTGGTCGCGGTCGAGCCCGACGATCTCGGCGATCTTCGCCTTCGTGTTGCGGTCGCCGCTCATCACCGTGCCGTCGGACAGGGTCAGCTCGACCTCCTGCCCGGTCTTTCGGATCGCGCGCCGGACGCTGTAAGAACCCTCGCCGCAGGCAAAGTCCAGCTCTACGTAGATTTTCGCCTTATCCTCCGCGAAGTCGGAGCGGAGCATGGCGTAGTCGTCGCGGCCGGCGCCGCTCGCCTTGCCGAACAGCGCGAACGAGATCGCGTCGAAGATCGTCGTCTTGCCCGAGCCGGTCTCGCCCGCGATCAGGTACAGCCCGACGCCCAGCTCGGCAAAATCGATCGTCTGCACGTCGGCATAGCAGCCGAACGCGCTCATGGTCAGTTTCAGCGGTCTCATGCCTCATCCTCCCCTTCGAGCAGCTCGCGCACGATGCCCGCCTGCTCCGCGCTCATCGTAGAACCCTGCACGTCGAGGAAGAACTCGCCGAACAGCTCGTAGGGCGTAAGCGCCGCCGCCTCGCCGTCCGCCGCGATCGAATCCAGGTCGACGCGCGTGCGCGCGTTCTCAAAGTCGAGGCTCATGACATGGGGGTAGACGCTGCGCAGCTTGCCCATCGGGTCGACGAGCTCCGCCTCGTCGGTCAGCACGACGCGCAGGTAGTCCTGCCTGTCGGCGAGCGAGGCAATCCCGTCGCTCGTAAGCACTTCGAGCTCGCCCACAATCTCGCGCATGTCGTGCAGCGGGGAAAGCGGCAGCACGGTGACGCTCAGCGCCCCCTTCTCGCCCAGCTCCACGAGCGAGACCGACTTTTCCTGCCGCCACTCGGAGAACGAATACTTGACCGGCGACCCGGCGTAGCGCAGGTGCCTGGCGCCGACCGACTGCGCCCCGTGCAAATGCCCGAGCGCGACGTAGTCGAACCGCTCGATCAGCGTAGCGTCCACCGCGTCCAGCCCGCCCACCGGATTTATCTCGGATTCCGAGCGCAGAAGCGCGGTGCCCGCCTTCGTGTAGAATTGATGTGACAGCAGCACATTGCGCGCGGCGTAATCGATGTTTGCCGCGTCCAGCGCCGCCGCGACCGCATCGTCGTAGCTGCCGATCGTCCGCTCGCCGCGGTATCCGCGTACCGAGGATGGCTTGACGAACGGCAACATCCAGAAGTGTACGTCGCCGTACTCGTCGCCCAGCGTGACATGGCGGACGCCGCCGTCAAACGCGCCGCACAGGAACAGCCGCTGATCCGCAAGCAGCCGGCTGGCAAAGCCCAGCCGCTCGGGCGAGTCGTGGTTGCCCGCGATCAGCAGCACCGCGACCCCCTCGCGCGAAAGCGCGGTCAAGAAATCGTCGAACACACCCACCGCCCGCGCATCCGGCACCGCGCGGTCGTACACATCGCCCGCGATGACCACCGCCGCGGGCCGCTCGGTTTGGACATACCCGATGATCTGCTCAAACGCGTGCCGCTGCTCCCCGAGCATCGAAAACCCGTTGACGTTCTTCCCGATGTGCAGGTCGGCCAGGTGAAGGAATTTCATGGGCGGTCACACGCTCCTCTGTATCAATGCCGCCGCGCGGAGCGCCGCCTGCAAATCCCCTTGCGCGAAGTCGTCCGCATCCCCTGCATCCCCGTTCGTCAGCGCGGACGCGATGCGCAGCGCCTTGAGGTTGTCTTCCGGCATCGCGCCGCCATGTGCCGGGCGGAATTTCGGATTTCATGCGCCTTACGGCGCTCCCTATACACAAATTATACAAGACGGCTCGCGCAAAAGCAAGGTTCGCGTTCTTTGCCCTGCCGGCTCCGCTATCCCCCGGCACCGTGCGGCACCGAACCGCCGCCGCGTCTTCTGGCTGCGAAGGGACGAAAATCCCCTCGCCTGATGGGCGCGTTCATGATTTCGATTGGTATCAGGCGCGCGTGACGCCGGGTGGGATGCTCGGTTTTATTTTCGGGGACGGCCCGTCGGGGCATGATGGAGAATGGAGCGATTGCATGGCGGTTCTCGATACCCGCCGGCAATCGAGAACCTTTTTCGATATATTCATCTGGAGCCCTATAATACGGCTCATTAGCATTGACATTTTTTATTCAAGAGCATATAATAACGATGTCAGGAATTTCTGATATGGGGAGCAAAAGCATGGAGACATTTTACAAGCGAAACGCGAAGGTGTTCAAGGCTTTTTGCGATGAAAGAAGGCTGCGCATCCTGAGACTGCTACAGGGCGGTGAAAAATGCGCCTACTTGCTGGTTGAGGAAATGAATATGCCTCAGTCCTCACTCAGCTACCATATGAAGGTCCTGTGTGAGTCGGGCGTCGTGGAAGGGCGGCAAGAAGGGGTATGGACCCATTACCGCATCAGCGAGAAGGGCAGCCTTTGGGCGATGGCGCTTCTGGAAGAAATCACGATGGCCAAACCGGCCCAGGGAAACGACGTCGCGTGCTGCGGAGTATAGCTCATCCTTCATTCGCTCGGTATATCCTGCTGATACCGATCTCAACCATGCCCGCATCCATCAGGCAGCGCCAGGACGAGGAACCCACCCGCCTGATGGACGCATGAATGGTTTCGATTGGTATTACTGTACTTTCGTCGGGATTTCATGACATCTTTAGCGCATTATGGACACGGGGGAATCTCTATGCGCACTTCATGGTCCACAAAACGGTATTGGAACCGGACGACGCTGTTGTCCCGGACCGTCTCGAATTCTCCTTTGTTGCCGGAGCCGCTTCTTGGAAACCGGTCGGTGCAGTAGGTCGCGCAGAGGGTTCCATAGGTGGAAACCGCGTAACTGAACCTGCCCGCATACGGCAGCACCACGGTGAGCGTATAGGTATTGTTGCCGATATAATACATGCGGGTGAGTTCGCTATTGGAGTCGTTTGCGGTTGCGCCCACATAGGGCTGGAAACTGCCGTACACGACCACCTTTTCCGGCAGTTTCAGGCCCGTCTCCGGATCATATTCATAGCGGGCGCCGTACCGGAGCAGGTGTTTGGGATTGCCATATTGTTCGCGGAGGGCGTTCCCGGTTTCCCAGCACGCGCTTACCGCTTCTTCCTGTCCAAAACCCATGGGGCAGGCGGCGCTCCTGTCGTTGAGCTGATAAAACGGCTGCATATCCATTTGCCCGTTGTCCGCTCGTATACAGGAGACTGCGGCGTCGCTGAGCATTCTGCGCAGCGGCACTTCAAAGTAGGCGTTGATGTTGTTGACCTGGGTCCATTTGTAGGTGTATTTGAGAAAATGATCCCTCTCTCGCTTGGGCTGGTTTGCGAACCAGCCGATCTGGTCATAGCCCCACCAATCCATCTGAGAAAGCTGCTGCCGGGAATACCGCTCCGGATGATCGACCATCCTGCCGCCCCAGTTGTCATACTCCATCAGGTAGGGCATGACGTCGTCCGTAAAGCCGTTCGGGTTTTCACCGCCCTCGCTGAAGCCTTCCCGCACCAGCACCAGCCTTTCGCCGTCCTCATTCGGCAGGGCCGCCCGGGTAAACGGCATGGCATGGTAATCAAACAGCAATTTGCCATGGACGTTCACTCCGTGCGTATGGGCGTCCAGCAGCACCTTGTGCCGCCGCGCGTGAATGGCCGCGTAGCCGCGAATCCGGTTAAACAGCTCATAGGTCTTCTTCATGCCCCTGTCGTTTGCGGTATAGAGATGGACCTGCCCCATGTGCAGCGCTTCATACCCGCAGTCGATGTAGCGGGTGGCGCGGTAGTAGAACCACATCCTCGCTTCGATCCGGTTCAGATCCGGAATGCCGCCGCGCTTTGCCGGATCGCGTCGCGCGTCGTCTACGAATCCCCTGGGCTTTTCCGGGAACAACGCGTCCGCCCAGCGGAAGCGGCGCTCCTCTACCGGCAGGCCGAACGCCTGAAACACGTAAGGCGGGATGAGGACTTCTTCCATCCGCTCCACGACGATTTCAAATACGCAGGACTGCAGGATGATCTCCGGGTCCATATGGTGAACGCGCTGCGCGAGCGCGCTGGATTTCTGGAAATGCTCCTCGTCGTCATCGGTCATGTACCAGACCCCGGAGGCCCGTCCCAGGAACTTGGCACCCAGCCTGCGGACCACGCGCAGGTCATCCTTCAACGTGTCGCTGTCGATCAGGCCCGCGGCGGTCACGGCCCTGGAGAGATAGCTCTCCAACACCTCCCGGTCCATGTTTCCATCAAAATCAAAACGCATAACATTCCTCCGGCCTTATCCTTCGGCCTCGCGCTTCACGGCGCGCCCCGGTCTTCATGGCCCTCCCGCCCTCCTTTTGCGTACGCCTGCGCAGCCATTGGCATGGGCGGCGATCCAGCGCTTCAGCGTTTCCTCATCCGGGAAACCGGCGTTGCCGCCCAACCTGGTTACGGAGAGCGCCCCGCACCCGTTACCGCATTTCAGGCAGTCCTCCATCGAAAGCCGATTCAGGTAGCCGTAGATAAAGCCCGCGTTGAAGGAATCGCCCGCGCCCGTGGTATCCAAAACCTGAACCGGATAGCCTTCCGCCGCATAGCATTTCCCGCCTCTGACCGCCATCGCCCCGCGACTTCCGCATTTGATGACGACCATGCCGGCCTTTTCCGCGAACCGTGCGGCCGCCTCCCGCACCGTATCCCTCCTGGCGTAGTTCAGGCATTCCGTTTCGTTCATAAAGAGGACGTCGATCAGCGGGAAGAGCTCTTCGATGCCTTCATACCATTCGTTTTCCGGATCCCAGCCGACGTCGAAGGAGAGGGTCATATCCTGTAGACGCTTGATTTTCGCCATCATGTCCAGGTATTGCGCGTGATTTGCGCGCCCGGCATAGCCGGTGACGTGGACATGCCGCGCCTTTTTGGCCTCATCCAGCGCCAGGTTTCGAAGGGCCTGCCCCTTGTTGGTGCCCCGGTAGGTGAGAAAGCAGCGATCCTTTTCGTTGGTGAAGCTGATGGAAATCCCGGTTTTGCGCGCCCGGTCGGTGTCAAGGAGCATATCGTCAACACCGGTTTCCTTGAAAACCTCGCGGATATAGTCCCCGTAAAAGTCCGCGCCGACGCTCCCCTGAAACACGGCGCGTAGCCCCAGCCTGGCCACCCCCAGCGTGAACAGCGCGGCTCCGCCGCCGACAAAGGTTTCCATCGCCGCGACCTCGTCTTCCTCTCCCGGCCGAGGGAAGCGCTCCACACCCGGAACGACCAGATCGATGTTCACGTCGCCGTATACGAATACATCCCACTTTTTCATCAGCGCCTATGAATCCTTCCGCATCCGGCGCGTCTTGCGCCGCGTTTTATCGTAAGCGCCCGCCGCTTCACCCCGTGACCGGAGCGCGAAAAGCGGCCGGCGCTGTTTTTTCGGCGCTCACCCTTTGACCGCGCCGAACATGACGCCCTTTGCAAAGTATTTCTGCACGAACGGATAAACGCAAAGAATCGGAACCGTCGTAATCACGACGGCCGCCATCTTCAGCGAATCGGTGGTCACATTGCTCTGCCCGACCGCGATGGCCTCCGCAACGTCGTTGATCTGCCGGCTGGAGGACATCGCACGTTCCAGCATCTGCTGCAGAACCGTTTGCACCGGCCACATTTTGCTGCTGGTCATGTAGAACGCGCCGGAAAACCAGTCGTTCCAATGGTTGACGGCGGTGTACAGGCCGACGACCGCGATGACCGGCTTGCTTAACGGCAGCATGATCCGGAAATAGGTCTGGAAGTAGCCGCATCCGTCCAGCCTCGCGGCCTCCTGCAGCGCATAGGGGATGCCGTCAAAGAACGAACGCGTCATAATCAAATAGGTCACGCTGACCAGGCTGGGGATGACGTATACCCAGAACGTATCCACCAGGTGCAGATTGTTGTATTGGATGTAGGTCGGAATCGTGCCGCCGCCGAAGAGCATGGTAAACGTAATCAGAAAGGTGATGGTTTTCCTGCCGGGCAGTTCCGCCTGATTCAGGGCAAACGCCGCCAGGGTGGTGACGACCAGGCTCAGAAGCGTTCCGACGAACGTCCGCGCAAGCGTGATTTTGTAGGCGCTCAGGATTGATCCATTCCGAAACACTTCGACATAATTCTGAAGCGTAAACTCGCGGGGCCAGAAGTAGACGCCGCCTCGAGCCGCATCCTTGCCATTGTTGAACGACAGCGCCAGCACGTTCAGACAGGGCAGCAAAATCAGCAGACAAAGGGAGATGACGACGGCATAGGTGAAAACGCTCACCACCCCGTCCGCGATGCTCACATGGATTTTCCTTTTTTTGTACGCGTTTGCCATATGTTCCCTTCCCAGACGTTGTGTATTCGAGGCGTTTTCCCGCGCGGTTCCGCCCGGGGCATGCGCGCATTTCAGCCGCCGGGCAGTTTTGCCCGCCCGAAAGCCCCGCCCGCCCGGCAAGTGCCGGGGGGGCGGGACGGCGCGGAGGAGGCTATTTCTGGAAGCACACAGAGTCCGGATTCGCCTCGTAGATGCCCTTCACGTAGGCCTCGAAGCGTTCCACGCCGGCAGACTTCAGCTGGGCGCGGAAGGATTCGATGATCGCGTTGACTTCGCCGTCCGTCTCCGCGAAGCAGGCCTGGACCAGAACATCCTCGTAGTTGAGCAGATCCATCTGCGTCTTGACATCGGCAAGCTCGTCCACGGACATATAGGAGGTGGCCGTCAGGCCCTTGACCAGTTTCTTCTCCACCGGGTAATTGGTGGCGAGCTTCACGGCGTACTCAAAGGTGCTGCCGGCGGAAGCGCCCGGGCGGGATTCGCCAAAGTAGACGATGTTGTCGCGGTCGGTGAGCAGGAACTCAAAGAAGTAGTTCGCGATGCCGCCGAAGGCCGCGCCGATGTTGTCGATCATCCAGTCCTTGTCACCGGCGTTGATCTTCTCCAGAGCCTCGTCAGTCAGCACCGGATGGCCGTCCACCATATTGTAGGAGACGCCTTCGACGCCGTACTGCGCGATCAACTGGCCCTCAAAAGTGGACAGCCAGTCGAAGAACCTGAAGATCTCCTCGGGCTTTTCGGCATCCGCGGAAATGGCCCAGCAGCCGCGGCCCGACTTGCCGCCCACGATTTCGGCATTGCTGCCGGTGCGGTCGTTCAGCGGCCCAAGCGGCACCCAGTCCTCGTTGTCGTAGATGATTGGCTCATAATTGTGCACGTCGGCGATGATCGCAGAGTTGTGGGTCTTGGAGACCTCTTCCGCGCGGGTGGAATCCATGGTAAAAAACTCGGGGTTCATCAAGCCCTCTTTCAGGAGCTTGCGGATGAAGCTGATCTTCGCGAAGACGTAATCCGTCTCAGCTTCGTGCTTGACGTTGCCGTCCGCGTCGATGTTGAAGTAATCGCCCCTGTCCTTGACGCCCCAGAAGTCACTGGTATCGACGTACTTGAGCGCGTCTACGGAGCCGCCCCAATACTTCGGCCCCAGGGGGTACACGGGGTTGCCGTTGTCGTCCTTGAATCCGCCGTCCCGGATCTTTACCAACAGGTCGTAAAACTGATCCTGAGTTTTGATCGAACGGGGATCGATGCCCAGCGCGTCGACGATCTTCTTCTGGATGTACGTGCCGCCGACGTATTCACTGTTCGGAATGTATTCGAGGGAAGTGTCTCTGGCGTCAATTTTCAGCTGCATGAGGTAGACGCCGTCCAGGTCCTTGCGGAAGGTGATGTTGTTGTAGGCGTCGTCCGGCAGGTAACCCTGCTCCAAGTACTTGGAATAGACCTTGGAGTTCTTCATGAACTCGGACACGTCCGCGAACATCCCCTCCTTGGCCGCCTTCAGAAGAATCGGGAATTCCTTGCGGGTGGAGTTGTCCAGGTAGCTGACGACGACATCGGGAATGTTGCCGGCCGCCAGCTGGGAGGCGAGCACCGCGGAATCCGAGTCGCCCGGCGTGTAGCGCACCTCGAGGCTGATGCCCGTGAGTTCCTTGATCTTCTGCATCACCGATGTGCTTGCGAGGTTCTTCGGCAGCGAATAGCCGATGTCGTCCACGTAGGCCTGGACGACGATGGTGCGATCCGCTACCCAGCTGTCCGGCTTCGCGGATTCGGCCATTGCGGCCGGAGCGCCCGCCACCATCACCAGGGCGAGAAATCCCGTCAAAACACGCCTGATCTTCCCCAAGTTCATTGTTCCTTCCTCCATTCCACATTGAAGTTAACCCTTACAAAGCGATGGCTCACCAGAGCCCGACTTCCGTATACCTCTTGCTGATCGCGTTGGTCGCGACCACCAAGGCGAGGCCCACCAGGCCCTGAATCAGGCCGATGGCCGCGGCATAACCGAACTGGCCGTTCTGCAGGCCGATGCGCACGACGTAGACATCCAGCGTATCCGCCACAATCATGTTGCCGGGCGTGCGCAAAAGGTAGATCTGGTCAAAACCGGAGGAGAGCAGGCCGCCCACGCCCATGATGAACAGAAGGCCGATCGTCCCCCGGATGCCCGGCAGCGTCACGTGCCAGATCTTGCGCAGGCGGTTGCATCCGTCCATCTCCGCCGCCTCGTACAATTCCTGATCCACGCTGCTGATGGCCGCCAGGTATATGATGGAGTCCCAGCCGATGCTTCGCCAGATGTCCATGCCGAACAGGATCTGGAAAAAGTACCCGGGCTTCATCATGAAGAAAGTGCCGCCGTCGCCGCCAAGCGCCGAGATGAGCTGGTTGAGCACGCCGTCGTTCGGCGCCAAAATCCGCTGGATCATCGTCACGATGATGACCGAAGACAGAAAGTGCGGAAGATAGGTGATCGTCTGCGTCACCCGTTTGAACTTCATCGCGTGGATTTCATTCAGGAGCAGCGCCAGAAAGATCGCGAAAGGGAATTCCAGAATGCACTTGATGAAGCCAACCGTCAGCGTATTCCGGATCAGCCGCCAGCAATCGTAGCTCTGAAAAAACGTCTTGAAATATTGCAGCCCGACCCAGTTGCTTCCCCAGATGCCCTTGCGGAAAGAGTAGTCCTTGAACGCCAGCACGTTGCCCGCAATCGGCACATAGCAGATCAGGATGTAATAGACGATCGCCGGAGCCAGCATGACATACAGCGGCCAGCACCGCAGGACCCGCTTCCAGAACGGCACCCTTTCCACCGCGATTCCGCTTTCCGCCCGTGCGCTTCTCATCATCGGCCGCTTACCCCATCCTTACGCTTCGTCTCTCATCTGCCGCGGGCGCTGCACCCACGGGTCATCCACAACGATCCCGTGTTCCAGCCGCACATAGGTGTCAAACGCCTCCGTGTCCCCCTCTGCGAAGCGGAAGACCCGACCGCCGCGCAGGAAGTCCTGGGCGCCATAGGTTCCAAATCCCGTGCATCGCCCGTAGCCCAGCGCGATCCCGTAGAGCCGGCCCCAGTAGTCGTTCACATGGTCATGCCCCACGAACACGCCCTTGGTGTGGCCCGCTTCCAGCATCGCGGTGAAAAAGCCGGAATTGACGTGCGCGCAGCCCACGCCTTCCCGCTTGGTGCCGTAGCATACCTCGTGCGTCCACACGTCCTGATGCTCCGGCAGCGCGACGTGCATGAACACCATCGCGGAAAAGGGCTCCCCCTTCGCCTCATACCCGGCGATGACGCCGCGGTACCAGCGGATCTGCGCGTCCGTTACATAACCGTAGCCGCCGATCGCCTGATTTGGGTTGTAATCACCTGAGTCGATGCCGAACAGCAGCCACTCCGGCGCGCCGCTCCGGTTGCACAGTTCCAGGTGGCAGTTCCCCACGCCATCCGCCGACGCGGGATCGTGGTAGGACATGCAGCCGGGCAAACCCGTCACGCGCTCAAACAGCTCCCGGCGGTTGCTCGCAAACTCCACATCGTGGTTGCCAAAGGCGTATCCCCAGGGGATCCCCGATTCCAGAACCGGCTCCAGCGCCTTTTCGAGATACTCCAGGTTGCGATCGCCGTACACCGTGTCGCCGGTGGTCATGATGAAGTCCGGCTTCTCCGCCCGGATCAGTTCCCGCATCAGCCGTATAGTTTTGTGATCCGTCTCGTCGTCCGCGGTAAAGTGAATATCCGTCAGCTGGAGCAGCTTGAAGCTGCCCTCGTCCCGGAAGAAGAGTTTTTTCTCCATCCAAGTCCTCCACCGAGTCTTAATCGGGAATACATAAATATGAACTAATTTCATTATATGTTTTTCGGCATGGATTCCAATGGAATAAAACGAGATTTATAGTGGACATTTTTCTGATTGCACGATTGGGGGTCGGCGATTCCCCCAGTTTACCATATGCTGTTTACATGTGCGGGGGAAACATCAAAACGAGGCGCAAGGCGAGGAACGGCCGGTCTGCGTCCCCCGTCATTCGCCGCCCGAGCGCGCAACCTGACGATACTGCAGCGGCGTCATGCCGGTCGCCTTTTTGAACACGCGGAAGAAGTACTGGCTGTCCTCGTAGCCGACATTTTTCGAGATGGTGGTCACGCTTTCGTCCGTGGCTTCCAGGTATTCCCTTGCCCGATCCACGCGGATGCCCGTGATGAATTGCATGGTGGACTGGCGAACTACCTTTTTGAACATGGAGGAGAAATAGCCCGGGCTCATGTACAGCCTTGCGGCCAGATCGTTGATTACGATGTCCTCGTTGTAGTGGTCCCGGATGTACTTTAGCGCAACCTCGATCTTCTGCGGGCCGCTCAGCTTCCGGCTGTCCTTGTTCTGAAGGCATATCTCCGCCAGATTCATGAGCGTGCGGATGATGCCCTTTGGGTCGGACAGATCGTCGGCGCGCGAAATCTGCGTCAGCAGATGATTCATGGTGGCCGAATCCATGCCGTTGCCGTACACGTCCAGCATCAGGCTGACGATGCGCACCCACATGACGCGCAGATACATGGCCTTGCTGCCCTGCACGCGCTTTTCCGAGAACAGCGCTTCCAGCTGCCGGCGAATCCTCTTGCTTTCGCCCCGGAGCATGTGTTTGCGCAAAAGCTCCATCTCCACCTCCGGAAGCGGCTGCGCTTCGTAGGCGGGGATGTCCTCGAAAAAGTAGATGTTGGAGCGTCCATAACTGCGCCGCTGCTGGAGCGCCACCCACGCCTCGTTCCCGCGGTCCGGGTTGATTTCCGAGGCCGGTCGGCTGACGCCCATGGTCAGGCGGGCGTTCATGTGGCGCTCAAACACCTGCTGCAGCGTCAGAAACACCTGCTCGACCTTCTGCCTCAGGCGCGGATCGTCCTTGGCCCCAAAGAGCGCGTACATGCTCTTGGCGGATTGGTAGCTGTTCACGATCAGCTTATCGCAGCCGCAGGAGACGTCGTCGAAAATGCCCTTGAGGCTCAAGCGGATCTCTTCGACTCTCTCCCGCGGTAGTTCCGGATCATCGCCGCTCTTCCTGCCCACATGCAGGATGCTCAGATAGAGGCTGGATCCATCCGCCAGCCGAAGGAGGCGCGCGCCGCGCTCCCCTCCCCGTTCAGACCCGGGCCCCGCTTCCTCCGGATCCCGCCCCCCGGAGAGGATGATGTTCAGTTCCTTTTCCGGGTCAAATGCCTGATCCGCCTTGCGGGACGCGCCGCCTGCCTTTTCCTGCGCCGCCTGATCCTCGGCGCGTACTTCCTGGAGCAGCGTACTTATGTGCTCTTTCAGCACCTCGTTGGAAACCGGCTTGTTCAGATAGGCGCGCACCCCCAGTTCGATGGCCTCCTGCGCGTACGCGAATTCTGAGAACCCCGAGAGCAGTATGAACCTCGGCCGCTTCTGGATCTCGCGCGCCTTACGGATCAGTTCCAGGCCGTTCATGTCCGGCATGCAGATGTCCGCGATCACCAGATCGATCTCCACCGAGTGAAACAGCGCAATCGCCTCCCGACCGGAGGCCGCTTCGATCACGTCCATATCCGGGTACTGAAAATACTGGATTCTGGCGCACAGGCCCTTGCGGATCAACTCCTCGTCGTCCACGATCAGAAGTTTATATCTTTTCATCGGCGATCATTCCCTTCGCGATGCGCGGAAGCCTCAGCGTAAAGGTGCTGCCCTGCCCTGGGCGGCTGTATACCTCCACGCCGTACGGCTCACCGTGCGCCAGGCGGATCCTCTGGTGGATGTTCCAGACGCCCACGTGGGCTACGCTCCCTCCGGTATTCGGCGCCTTGTCCAGCTGTCCCCTAAGCCGGGCCAGTTCCGCCTGCGTCATGCCCGCGCCGTCGTCGCCGACCCGGAGGATCAGGTCGCCTTTCTCCTCGCCCGCGTACACCTCGAGCGTCCCCGGCTCTTCCTTTTTGGCCAAGCCGTGCAGCACGGCGTTTTCGACGATGGGTTGAAGCAAAAAGCGCAGCATGTATATCTCTTCCGCGTCCACCTCAATGGAATAAAACACCTCGAAGCGGTATCGCATCTGCTGAATGAAGTTGTAGCTGCGCGTCTGGCGGATTTCATTGGCGACCGTCGTGTACTTGCCCTCGTTCTTGCCGAGGCTGTAGCGGAAGATATCGCCCAGCTTCTCGCAGAGATTGCAGATCTGAAAGACCTGATGCATCGCGGCGATGGCGCTGATGATCTCCAGCGTGTTGTACAGAAAATGCGGGTTGATCTGCAGGAGCAGGTTGAGATACTGGGCCTCCCGGATCTCGATCTTTTGCACGTAGTTCTGCTGGTTCATTCGGTCCATCTGGCCCAGCATCTGGTCAAACTGCCGGTCCAGAATCGCGATCTCGTCGCGGCCGCCTATCGGATCTTTCCGGGACAGATCGCCGGTCCCGGCGATTCGAAATTTTTCCAGCAACCGCCCCACGCGCGAGGAAAACCGTCGGGAATGCACAAGAGCCGCCAAGGTGATCGCAGCCGCGAGCAGCAGCGCGATCGGATAGATCGCTCGCTTGAGCTGATCCCTTTGCTGCAACAGCTCCCGGTTGTCAAACAGAAAGAGCATCGAAAGCCCGTATTCCGGCACGTCTTCCCCCATCACGGCATAGGAACACAGCGTGGTGATCTCCCCGTCCGGCGCGCCTTTGCGGCGCTCGAGCCATTGGCTCAATACGCCCGTCAGTCCCGGCTCGGACGCATACAGGCAGTTTCCGCCCTGGTCGTACAAAATGATTTGATATTTTCTTTGTTCCGCGGAAGCCTTCTGCACATCCGCCGCAAACAAATGGCTCAAATAGATGTCCAGCTTGATAAGACCCAGGTTCAGCGTGTGGAAATCCCGCACGTTGACCTGATCCAGCGACTCCACGAGGGAAAGCATCCACCGGCCGTCCCATGCCTTGTTGATAAACCAGCCCCGGCCGTTTATGAGGCCGGCCTGCCGCCATTGATCGTAATCCGTCTCTTTCAGCATAGTGACGTGGGAGCCGTAGATACGGTGCGAATCCATACGGGAGTAGACCATGCAGTTTCGAATTTCCGGGCGGTTGTCCGGGAGCACGGTTTTGAATATCTCCTCACTGATGACCTTTCCCTGACGGTAGGCATCCCCGGTCTTCTCGGCCAGCGTATCCAATATCATCGTATCCCTCGCCGCATACTGCATCCCCGCTTTGTATTGCGCGAGTTTTTCCTTCACGTTGGCGATGTGCTCCGTGAGCAGCCAGCGGTAAGTTTGCGTCAGCTCCCGCTCCATCATGCTATCCATCCGCTTCAGGAGCAGCGTACTGACAAACAGGACCGGCAGAATGCTGATGAGCAGCGCGAAAACCGCCAGCCGCATGGACAGGGAACGGAACGGATGAACCCTCTCCTGCATCATACACCCTCCATGCAGAATATGCCGCGGGCATTTCGTCCTGTTCAATGGATTGACCGTCAATGGGCGGCGGAGAAGTCAAGCGCGGCCGTCACGCCTCCGCGCCCTCCCATTTCAGCGCCGCGCAAATCGGATAATGATCGGACAGGTAGACCCCATCCGTTTCCCGCGTCCATTTCTCCACCTGGGCGCAGGATACCCCGCCTTTCAGGAAGATGTAATCGATGCGCTCCGGACGCTCTGCGCGCATATAACCGTGATAGGTGACGCCGATGCCCTCCGTGGCGTTGACGTATTGGGGATACTCCCTGAAAACCAGCAGTTCCTCCCCGTCCGGTTCCGCGTTGAAATCCCCGGCCAGGATGACGGGCGCCTGCGCGAAGAGCCGTTCCTCCTCCAGCCGCCGCAGGATCTGCAAAAGCCCCTTCCGCCTGGCCGTACTTCCGATGTGGTCGAGATGCGTGTTGGCCACCCGGAACACCCTTTTCTCCTCCAGATCCTGAAACAAGGCCAGTGTGCACACCCTCGGGCAGATGCTCTGATCCGGGTACCGGGATGCCGGAATTTCGGGCGTTTCCGACAGCCAGAAGGTATCCGCCTGAACCAGGTTGAAGCGATCCTTCCGGTAGGCGATGGATACCTGTTCATCTTCCAGCGTTTCGCTGCGCCCGCATCCGACGACGTAGTAGTCCGCGAGGCTCTCCTTGAGCCATGCGGCCACGTGCGGGAGCACTTCCTGAAAACAGATGATATCCGGCGTTTCCTCGCGGATTTTTTGAAGAATCAGCGGCTTTCTGTAGCAGAAACTGTTTGCGCCATCCTGTTGATAATCGCAGCGGATGTTGAAAGTAACAAATGTCATTTTTGGTTTTCCCCCGGGTTTTTCCGTATGGATTTGCGCGCATTTGCCGAAAACAGGGCCGTTCGGCATGTTGATTATAGCATAGCCTCGGAAAGAATACCATGGCGCGATATGATCTTTTGCGCTGGTTTCCCGCCTTTTGCCGAGGCGGGAAACCCAGGGGCTGCCGGATCCCGATTGGCTTGCGCGGTCTCCAACATCGTCAGGCGGGCGGCGCGGATGAGCCTTTGCGCGTTGCGCAGGCCGCCGGTTCGAATAACGCCCGCCATACCCCTGCCACCTTAACCCCTAATACGAAAGCGGCGACTCGCTCCAATGGCTGCCGCTTTAGACACCTCCGGATTGCACCTATCTCCGCCTCGCCGTGCTTGCGCGGGCGCTGCGCTGCAACCTATCCTTCCATACGCACCACAGCGCGATGGAGGCGATCACCACCGTGCCGCCGACCAGCGCCCAGGGGCCGGGCCTCTCCCCGTAGAACAACGCCACCCAGACCGGGTTGAGCAGCGGCTCGATCATCCCGATCAGCGAGCAGGCCAGCGGCGGGCAGTGCTTGCTCGCCAGCGCGAACAAAATGTAGGGCACGCCCAGCTGCAACACGCCCAGGATCGCCAAGTACGCAAACGCCCGCGCATCCAATTGGTTTTGCGTAAACGCCAGAAACGGCAGCCCCACTGCGGCGGTCAGCAACTGCCCCATCACCAGCCCGCTCATGCGCTCGGCCTCGTCCGAAGCTCCGCCCACCGTTAAAAACAGCCCCGACAGCGCCACGCCCGAGCCCACGCCCAGCAGGTTCCCCAGCAGCCGCCCGCCGTCCAGCTTGTCCAAGAAGAACAGCGCGATGCCCGCAAGCGTCGCCACCACGACGATCACGTCCGCCTTCACAAACCGCTGCTTCAGGAACAGCGCCGAGAAGATCAGGATGAACACCGGCGAGGTGTATTGCAGCGCGATCGCGTTGGCCGCCGTGGTCAGGCTGTTGGCCGTCACGAACATGAAGAACACCGACGCAAGGAACAGCGCCGTCAGAAAGGTGTTGCGGTTGAGCACCAGCGGCAGGCGCCTAAAGCGCATATACACGAAGATCGTCAGCGCCGCGAACGCGCTGCGCAGCCCCGCCGTCACAAACGGGTGGCAGTTCAACAGCTTGAAGAAGATGCCCGATATACTCCACAGGATGGCGCACAGCGCCATCCTAAGGATCGCCACGTTGTTTGCCCTCATGCGTTGCCTCTTTTGTTTATCGTTCGGTCAGGTAGTCCACAATGCCCTGCCACAGCTTTTGATACCCCGCCCAGTTCACGAACTCCGGCGGGCCCCAATGTGGCGCGCAGTCCGACATGAACGCGCCCGAGCGGCCCTTGCCAAAGTCGCCGAACGCCAGGAACGGGTCGCCGGCGATCGTCATCGCCACATCGCAGCCGGGCCGCTCGCGTACCAGGTTGTAGCCGAGGAAGTACGGCCAATCGCCCGGCACGCGCCCCAGCGCCGGATGCGCCTGCGCAACCACCGGCGTTACCCCTTCCGGGTGCTCGGACAGGTCGTCTACCTCGAGGCAGATGACCGGCAGCACCTCTTTTATCGCGGTGCGGCCGTACTTGGCCTTAGCGTCCACGCCCGAGAACGCCATGTACCCGCCCACCATCAGCAGCGCGCCGCCCGCGAATACGTAGTCGCGGATGGTCTCGCAGCGGTTGGGCATGCGAACGCTCTTGGCGAAGGTGTCGGGGTGCAACAGCAGCGTGTTCGAGCCGATGTCGGACAGGATCACGCAGTCGTACTGTGAAAGATCCTCGACCGTGAACGGGAACTCCCCGACCGCGCGGTGGTTGGGCAGGTAATCGACCTGATACCCCGACTGCGTAAGCGCCGCGATCAGCGTGCCCGCGCCCTCCTCATACACCGAAGTATAGAACGCGTCAAAGCCCTTGACATGGGTCGTGTAGCTTAACCAGCTCTCGCCGGCCAGCAAGATGCGCTTGGCCATCCTATGCGCCTCCCTCATGATTGCTGGGGTCATTATACCATAAATCAAGCGGCGCGCAAGTTGCGCGCCGCTTCGAGTGTGGGGATATCAGGGCATGACCTCGACGCGGTAGGGGAGCAGGGCGTCCGGTTGCGGGTTTGGGGTCAGCTTGAACGAGGCTTCGGCCAGGCGCTCGCCGTCCATGCTCTCCATGACCGCATACACGGTCAGGGTGCCGTCCGCGGCCTGCTCGGCGCGGTCGATGCGGGTGGACGAGTCGCCGATGTCCGATCCGGCCAGCCGATAGCTGTCGTCTGCCGCGTCGTGTTGAATGCTGTCCGCCATCGACTGGGGAATGTCGGCGAGCTCGCTCCACCCGAGCAGCGCGCCCGCGAACGCGCGCATTGTCGGGGCCGGCACGCGTACGCCGCCGTCGTCCGTCCGCTCGACGCCGGGGTAATCGTCCCCGAAGTTCACGCCCATCAGGTACAGCGCCGTCCAGCCGTAGTCGGAGCCGGCCGGGCCGGACGCGATCTCTTGGGCGGCGCGCATCAACGAGTCCATCGCGCCCAGCATGGGCTGCGCGAGGGCGACGGCGTCCTCGGTTGCCGATGCGACAGGAGCGGACAGAACCAGCGCGAGGCACAGGACCAACAGCATCAACGTTTTCTTCATGAATGTATCCTCCTCTGTTGTTTGTCGACACCCATTTGGACGCGCAGAATCTTCCAAAGTTCCCCAATTTTCCCTCTCCCGCAAAGATGGGGCGGGGCCGGGAGATTGTATGCAAATGTTCGCCTCATCCCGGTTTCCTATGGCGATGCGGCGCGTTTGGGTATTCGCCGGTCGCGCTGTCCGAGGGCGATCGGGCGTCGGGCAAGGCGGTGCTGCTCAGCCGTGGTTTATAGGGGATCTTTGTGCGCCGTCCGCGCGGCGCTTGCGCGAACGGCCTCGGCCGCCTCGCCATAGAATGCAGTGGGATGCCCAGCGAAGCGTCCATTGCGGATACGGATTCGAGGTGTAGGTATGCAAGGATTTACTCATCCCGCGTGCGCGGATGCTCATGTGCACGAGTTGGTGGGCAGCGTGAAACTGGCCGATTGCGTATGCACGGCGCACGGCCACCGGTTGGCCGGCATTTCCGGCCCGCCCATCGCATTTGAATGCGGCGGCCACGCGCACGAGGTTTTTGTAAGAACTGATTCATTTGAGGGCCACGCGCATGAATTCGTCGGCATGACCTGCGACGCGGTCGCGGTCTCGGCCTGCGGGGCGCACGTCCACTACCTGGAGGGCATGGTTTCGCGCGCGGATACGCACCGCCATTGCTTCAAGCTCGCTACCCTTATAAACGATCCTATCGCAGAATAGAACGGATTTGCGGGGCGACCGGCCGGAAGGCCGCGTCGCCCTTTTTCGCGCGCCTGTGTCGCCGCAACGATGATTTCTGGACTGAAAGTACAATAAACGTC